>JASEHN010000230.1:0-1448 GCA_030018715.1 Thermodesulfobacteriota bacterium
ACCCCCGGCCCTCAACAAAGGCTTTTATACCATTTTTTCAAATCGCTAAACTGTTGCGTTTATTTTAAAACTATCGTTATATTTCCAAGATGGTAAAATTCTAAAAATTATAATAGTGAACACCGGTGAATCAAGACAAATTCCCGAGCCTCCTGAAAAGTTATTTTAACTTAGCACAGGAGTTAGAAAAAGGTCAACCGACGGATGGGCAAGACGGATGGACGTAAGGAGGCGCCCAAATTCATTGCTGGTCATGGTCGGAACGGTTCACCGCGATCCCGGCGGCTATGCCCGGCTGTCCCGAATCCTGGAAAGGGAACGCCCGGATCTAATTACAGTGGAAGTCAGCCCTTACTCCAGATTGTTCCGGGCCGAAGAATCATCGGCGCTCAGAAATACTTTACGGGAGAACCTGCGGAAGATTCAGAAGGAAGAAGGGCGACCATTAAGCGAAATTCTTTCTCGCGGCCCAATCATGGGGATTTTCCTACTGCTGAAAGAACCGTTTGAATGGCGGGCGGCAAAGTCTTACGCCGACCGGTATGGAATTGTTATCCATGATATTGATCTCTCCCTTTTTTCTAAAGTGAATCTGGCGCATCTTTCTGAGCTTATTGCGGTTGAGAACTTACGAACCTTGCTCCGTTTACATATTCCCTCTTTTTCCGAACAAGTGAAAACGCAATATTCCCGGGCTGAATTTCTTTATTATCATCCTCCTTCAATCTGGCCGGCGCCTAATGAACTTAAAGAAAGGGAGGCATACATGGCTGAGAAAATTCGCAAATTCGCTAAGGGTGGAAATGGAGAAAAAATATTGTACGTAGGTGGCTGGGAACACCTGATCGATGATCCCGGTGGGAATTCACTCTTTTCACTTCTTCAAGACCTTCAGCCTAAAAGAGTTCTTTTAAACACCTTCGAAAATTTATCCACAAAATCTGTGGATAAGGTGTGGAAAACTTTAGGTATGGAATTCAAAACGCAATAAATTTTAAGGTTTTGCGGTTGGTTGCCCCATTTTTAATCAATAAAATAATTAATAATATTAATAAGTTATTTCAAAATTGGCTCTGGATTTGAATTTCGGGGGGTAGAGCGTAGAAAAAACCACAATTATCAACAGTTTTTAAGAGGGCATCTCTAAAAAGGCAGGAAAGAAGCCTCTTTCCGGCTGTCTTCCCTTAGAGATCCCGGTCTGGTTTCTTTCTCGGGCTGGATGATTTATTTCTTAGATACTGAAAGGAGGTTCCATCATGCCGAATTACGAGTTTATGTGCCAGAAATGCAACAAGAAGTTCTCCTTAGCTATGAGTGTGAAGGATCGGGAAGAAGGTAAATTCAAATGCCCGAAATGCGGCAGCCGCAAAAATCAACCCGTCTTCGGCAATTTTTACGCTAAAACTTCGAAAAAAAGTTAGGCGTATCTCCAAAAAATTTCAGGCCAG
>JASEHN010000230.1:1458-5461 GCA_030018715.1 Thermodesulfobacteriota bacterium
GGGGGACTCAAATTTTTCAACATTTTCCATCTCCGCTGCAAGAGGGAAAATGGAGGGGGAGGATTATCTTTTCTTTTCTCTTCCTCCTTCTTTTGTCGGCTGCTTGCCAGCACACACCCGATGCCTTATTCGAGCCTCAGGGAATCTCCCAGGTCTTTGATGCCGATGAGAAAATAATAATAAGAGCCATTGCCCAGGTTCTCAAGGATCGAGGTTTTGGGGAAGCGCAAATAGAGGCGGATCAAAAGCGCTTAGAAACAGATTACGTGGTGGAGAAGGACTGGAGGACCAAGGTAGTGGCTACAATTAAAAAAGTCGGACGGAAAGAAAGAGAAGTTACTCTCTTAGTCATTACCGAGCAAAAAGACGCCAGTCCCTCCGGATGGAAGCCAAAGAAACTTTTGGGAAAAGAACAATATGAGAAGATCTTCGGGGAGATCGAGATGCAAATATACCGGGAATGGTACAAGGGAAATTAATACGAGCGTAATAAATATCTTTACAAGTCATTGCGAGCCCAAGGGGCGCGGCAATCTCATTCTTTATGGGATTGCTTCGTCGTTCCACTCCTCGCAATGATAAATTAGATGAACTCGTAAAAAGTCCGAAAGCCCCTTTTTCCGTCATTCCGGCGGAAGCCGGAATCCAGTTAATTCAAGCAGTTCTGTCCCGCCATAGGCGGGACTGCTTTCGCAGGAGTGACAGCTTTTCTGACTTTTTACGAGATCATCAAATTAGGGCCTTTTTAAAAGAGCTTGTCCGCAAAAATGAAAACCAAACCAGAGGCCAAACGTTTTTCCAGATATCAGGAAGTGGTTAATTTTTTAATTAAAAATGAATCCTTTCATAAGCCTGATATTTATAAAGCCTTACCAAATGAAAAGGCGACTTTTATAGGCCGGGTAATTGGCGAATTAGTGCTGGATGGTTATTTAAAAAGGAAGGGGCCTAAGCAAAACTCCCAATATTTCTGGTCAGAACAAAAAGACGGGTTTCACTCCGGCAAGTGGATCGATAAGAGAGTTTCTACCGCAACGATTAAGCGATCACCCTCAACGGACCGACCGCGCGAACGGCTCTTGCGAGTTGGACCATCTGAATTAAAAACTTCAGAGCTTTTTGCCATTTTGATTAGATCAGGAAGGAGGGGAGAATCTGCCCTGCAGGCAGGTGAAAATTTAGCGACATTTTTTGGAGAAGATCTTGAAAAACTGTCCCTGCAAGCGAGAGGAGAACTCAAGCAGCTCAGCAGGGCCATAGGAGAAACTGCGTATTGTCAGATTATGGCCGCCCTTGAACTCGGGAAAAGGTTGGCAAATCAACGAGTGGGGGATTTGGTGCCAAGCTATAAAATTCGAAATACCTCGGATACCCTTACGTACTGCAAAAAACATTTTGCGCGGTTGGGACGAGAAGCCAGGCAAGAAGAATTTCATGTGGTTCTCCTGGATGGCAAGCATAATGTTATAAAGTCAGAACAGATCACTGTCGGCCTCTTAAATGAAAGTCTGGCCCATCCTCGTGAAGTCTTTAAACCGGCGATTCGAGAATCCGCCGTGTCAATTATCTTAGTGCACAACCATCCTAACGGAGACCCAACGCCCAGCCAGGATGATAAAAACATAACCAAAGAACTTAAAAGGGCTGCTGAAACGCTCGGCATCCGAATTCTCGACCATGTTATTGTATCCAAAGATAAAATCTTGAGCATGGTTGAAGAAAAAATATTGTAATCTTTCAACTCGGGGAAAAGGTCGTGAACGATCCTGACTTCAATGAAGCAAAGACCAGACAGGCTTTCATAGACAAAGCCCTAAAACAGGCGGGGTGGGGCCCAATTGTTCCCTTCCGGCCAGGCATCCAGTATGACCGCTGCGCTGTGGAAGAGTACCCTACGTCAACGGGGCCAGCCGATTATGTGCTGTTCCACAGAGGGAAGGCGATGGCTTGCGTTGAGGGGAAAAAAGTAAAAATCGGACCGCAAAATGTCCTGCAACAAGCCAAAAGATATGCCCGCGGTTTTTCAGGAGGCTCAGGCTCCTTTGGCGACTATCATCTTCCCTTTGTCTATTCAACGAATGGAAAAATAATCTGGTTTCAAGACTTGAGAGATCCTCTTAATCTTTCGAGAGAAGTTGCCGCCTTCCACACCCCGCAGGCCCTCATGGAAATGTTGCATAAAAATGTAGCCGCCGCCGAGGAGTGGCTTAAAGAGAATGCTATAGACAATAAGTATCTATGGCCTTTTCAAATCGAAGCCATAAAGGCTATAGAACAGGCCATCTTGGAGCGAAGGCGTCTTATGCTGGTAGCCATGGCCACGGGCACAGGGAAGACCTTCACCATCGTAAATTTGATCTACCGTTTGATGAAAGCCAATTACGCCAAGCGTATCTTGTTCCTGGTAGATCGAAGAGCTTTGGCGGCCCAGGTGGTTACGGAAATGGCCAGTTTTGAAGCCGAACCGGGTTTAAAGTTTGATCAGTGTCATGAAGTTTACAGCCAGCGGATCCGGAGAGAAGACCTGGATGAGAATATGAAATTTAATCTGATGATTCTCCCTGCAGAGTATCTAACCAATCCGAGCAGTCGAGATAGTTTTGTTTATGTCTCAACCATTCAGCGCATGCGCATCAATCTGTTTGGCCAGGAAGGAATGTTTTCAAACTTGTCAGGGGATCAAGATGAAGATGCTGATGCCTCAAAGCTGGATATTCCCATCCATGCTTTCGATGTAATCATTGCCGACGAGTGTCACCGGGGATATACCGCCCAGGAAGAAAGCAAATGGCGGGAAGTCCTGAACCATTTTGATGGGATTAAAATCGGCTTGACCGCCACACCCGCCGCCCATACCATTGCTTTCTTCAGGAAAATTGTCTACCAATACGATTACGAGCGGGCCGTTCGTGAAGGGTACCTGGTGGATTATGATGCTATAGCCATACAATCCGATATTACCTTGAGGGGTGTTTTCCTGAAGGAGGGGGAAGAAATTGGTCTTATCAATACCCAAACCGGTCAGCTTTCTTTTGCAATCCTGGAAGACCAGAGGGAGCTTCCAGCCCCCACCACGGAGATCGATTGGACCGCCCCGGATCGAAACAGGAAGATTGTCCTGGAAATTAAAAAATATATCTTAGATCAGGAGGAGCAGCTCGGGCATTTCCCAAAAACTTTAATCTTTGCCCAGAACGATATTTCCCATATCTCCCATTGCGATCTCCTGGTTCAAATTTTGAGGGAGGACTTCAACCGGGGAGATGATTTTGTGCAGAAAATAACCGGCAGCCCTTCAGTGGATAGGCCCTTGCAAAAAATACGTGAATTCCGCAACCGCATAAACCCGGGCATTGTGGTCACTGTGGATATGTTATCCACGGGGGTGGATGTGCGCAGGATAGAAAATATTGTTTTCTTGCGCCCGGTAAAGTCAAGAATCCTTTTTGAACAGATGATGGGGCGGGGCACCCGGCTCTGTCCGGAAATTCACAAAACCCATTTTACGGTCTTTGACTGCTTTAACGGCAGCCTCCTGAATTTCTTCCGCAAGACAACCGGTATCACCGCCGAAGCTCCCCTAAAGGCAACCAAATCCATCCGGGAAATTGTCCAGGCTATCGCGGACAACGAGGACCGGCAGTACAATACTGGCGTTCTATCCAAAAGGCTTCACCGGATATCCAAAAATATCACCCAGGAGGGCAGGCTTGCGTTTAATTATATCCTGGGCTGTGATATCGCCCAATTTGCCCGGACCCTCCCTGAAAAGCTTGAGAAAGAATGGGAGAAAACCATTGGATTATTGCAGAGTGAAACCTTCCTCGATTTTTGTGAAAAATACCCGCGTCCTCAGAGAACCTTCCTCAGAGCAGATACGGCAGAAGATTATGTAAGCTCGCGCATTATCTTCAGAGCCAAGGATGGCAGAGAACTCGGGCCCCAGGACTATCTTCAGGAATTTGAAAGATTCGTAAGAGAGAACCCCAGGCATATTGAGGCC
>JASEHN010000231.1 GCA_030018715.1 Thermodesulfobacteriota bacterium
ATGATTCAATAATCTGGTTGGATTGGGAGACTTTTCCATGACTAAATTAAAAACCTTATTTAGTCCAATCAAGATCAGGTCTATGGAAGTCAGAAATCGCCTGGTTATGGCGCCGATGGGTACAAACTTAGCCAGCCAAGAGGGAGAAGTTACCCCATCATTAATTTCATATTATGAAGCAAGAGCCCGGGGTGGTGTAGGTCTGATCATCACAGATGATACAACGGTTACCTCCTCCGCCATATATCATCCAAACGGCCTGCGTCTTCATGATGATCGCCTCATTCAGAGTTGGAAAATTTTAACTCAAGCGGTTCATGCCCACGGAGCCAAGATTGCCCCTCAACTCATTCATCCCAGTTTTAATGCACCTTCAGCTTTCTCCGGTGTACAACCAGTAGCCGCTTCTCCCATTCCATCTCGCCGTTACAGGGAAATCCCCCGCGAGTTGACGGTGGAGGAAATCGAGAGGATTATTGAGCAATTCGCTGAAGCTACCCGTCGGGCCCAAGAAGCAGGATGCGACGCGGTGCAAATTCATTGTGCACATGTGCACCATCTTTTGGGCAGTTTTCTTTCTCCGCTTTACAATAAGAGGACCGACGCCTATGGGGGTCCCCTGGAGGGGCGGTTAAGGCTTCCCTTGGAAGTGATCCAACGCATCCGATCCAAAGTGGGCCCTGGATTCCCCATATTGATCCGGATTTCTGGGGACGAATTTCAACCCGGGGGGCGGACCATTGAAGAAAGCCAATACATCGCGCCGCTCTTGGTGGAGGCGGGGGTGGACGCCATACAAGTTTCCGCGGGGACAGGAAATAATTTTTGGTTGGTCATTCCTCCTACCGGAACGCCGGAGGCCCCTTATGCATCCCTGGCCGAACAAATCAAAAGAGGAGTCGATGTTCCCGTTATTTGCGTAGGCCGAATTCTTCATCCATGGGTGGCTGAAAACCTGTTGCGGAGCGGAAAGGCAGACATGGTAGCCATGGGGAGGGCTCTTTTGGCGGATCCAGAACTTCCCAACAAGGCCGCCCGGGGGGATTGGGATGACATTGCCCCGTGTGTAGGAGATTCAATGTGTCTGGTGTCCGTGCAAATGGAACAAAAAATCCGTTGCTTAATAAATCCAGTTGCAGGACGAGAAGAAGAGATGCCCCTCCCGCCCGCAGCAATTGCCAAAAAGGTTTTGGTAATCGGCGGAGGTCCGGCAGGGATGGAAGCTGCGCGAGTGGCAGCCCTAAGGGGCCATCAGGTTACCTTGATAGAAAGGACTTCCAAGTTAGGGGGACAGCTTTTGCTGGCATCTTTTCCCCCCATGAAACAGGAATATACTTGCGCCATTCAATACCTCGCCCATCAGGTAAAAAAAGCCGGGGTGAAAGTAGAGTTGAATAGGGAAGTAAATCCCACAGTCGTGAAAACTTCTCAGCCAGAAGTGATTATCATTGCTACAGGTGCGGTTCCTCTGGTCCCCGATATCCCGGGGATAGATAAGAAACATGTGGTAACAGCCTGGGATGTGTTAGCTGGCCGAACCTTGGTGGGTCCGAAAGTGGTAGTTGTTGGAGGCGGGAAAGTGGGCTGTGAGACGGCCGATTTCATCGCCCATCCGGTTGATGACCTGACCCCCAAAGGCAATCGGGTAACGATCGTTGAGATGCTGGAAAACGTCGCCTTGGATGAGAAGAGCATGGCGAGAAGTTTGTTGATCCAGCGCCTAAAAAGCAAGGGAGTCGAGATCATCGTAAGCGCAAAGGTTATTGAGATTTTACCGGATGGAGTGAAATACCTCAAAGAGGGCCGAGAGAAAACCCTGCGGGGTGTGGATCATATCGTATTAGCGATGGGTGCCAAGTCAGAAAATGCATTGGGTGAAAAAGTTGCAGGGATTCCCACCTTTATCATCGGGGACGCAAAGCATCCAAGGACCGCCCTGGAAGCCATTGCCGAAGGGTGGGAGATTGGCCGGAAAATATAGAATGCCCAAAAAAATTGTCATCTTGGGAACCCTGGACACCAAGGGGGAAGAACACCTTTTTTTAAAGGAAAGGATTGAGGAGAGGGGAATTCAAACCATCGTTGTGGATACGGGAATCATGGATCCTCCCCACTTTCCACCCGATGTGGATCGGCATAAAGTATGTGCAGCGGCTGGGTATAAAATTGAGGAATGTTTGGCCGGGAAAGATCGAAAATCCGTCATCGGGGTTATGGCGGCTGGGGCGGCCAAAATCGTGAGACTGCTGTACGAGGCAGGAAATCTTGACGGAATCGTTTCCTTAGGAGGGGGGCAAGGGACGTATATCTCAACGATGGCTATGAAAAATCTACCATCGGGGATCCCCAAGTTAATGGTCTCCACCGTCGTATCGGGCGATGTGAGCGGCTATATTGGCCATAAGGATATTACCTTGATGACCTCGCTGACGGATATCTTAGGGTTGAATTCATTCAGCAGAAGACTCATTGCGCAGGCGGCTTCCGCGATTTGTGGAATGGTCGCCGATCAATTCGTCGATGAAGAAAAGAGGCCATTAATCGGCCTGACCATGTTCGGCCAGACAACGCCCGGTGTAATGAAAATCAAAAGATCTTTCACGGAAAAAGATAAGACGCATGATGTAATCGTTTTCCATGCTCGGGGAACTGGGGGAAGAGCAATGGAAGAACTCATTCGGGACGGAAAGATCACGGGAGTCATCGACATTACCACCACAGAATTGGCCGACGAACTCGTGGGAGGAATTCGCAGTGCCGGCCCAGATCGATTAGAGGCTGCCGGCGAGAAAGGGATTCCGCAATTGATTGGGCCGGGGGCTTTGGATATGGTCAACTTCGGTACCATGGAAACAATTCCCCAAAGGTTCTCCGGCAGGAAATTTTACGCCCACACCCCGGTGGTGACTCTCATGCGCACAAGTGTTAAAGAAAATGAACAGCTGGGGAAGATGATCGCGGAAAAACTGAATAAAAGCAGGGGAAAGACAGTTGTCATGATCCCTATGAAAGGTTTTTCAACGATAGATGGAGAAGGCCAGCCTTTTTATGACCCAGATGCTGATTTGGCTTTTGTTAAAAGCCTAAAGGAAAAAATTCATTCCAGGATAGAAATTCTGGAATTGAATTGTCACATCAATGATATTGAATTTGCGGAGGAAGTATCCAATCAGTTTATTGAAATGATGAGATAGGGACTGCTGGTAATAAGGAGACCATATGGGAAGGCAATTTACCCGAGAGGAGATTTTGGAGAGGCTGCAAAAAGAAGTCCAGAATGGGAGGCCGATTATTGTTGCGGGAGCCGGGATCGGGATTACCGCAAAATTTGCAGAATTGGGGGGTGCGGATTTAATTGTCATTTATAATTCTGGATTGTTCAGGATGAATGGACATGGATCCTCGGCGGGAAGCATGCCTTTTGGAGATGCCAATGAAATCGTCTTGGAAATGGGCCTTCGGTCCATTATGCCGGCAGTGAAGAATATTCCAGTGATTGCAGGTGTCTGCGGAACCGATGTGACCCGGGTCATGGCCATATTTTTAAAACAAATCAAAGAAGCAGGATTTTCGGGGGTCATGAATTTTCCGACGGTAGGTTCCCTGGATGGGAAATTCCGGCAGCGGCTCGAAGACCTCGACATGGGATATGAGAAAGAGGTTGAGATGATTCGCATCGCCCGGGGGATGGGCCTTTTTACCATGTGCTATTCCTTTAACCCCGAAGAAGCGCGAGCCATGGCGAAGGCTGATGTAGATGTCTTAATCGCTCACATGGAGCTCACAACCGGAGGTTCATTGGGCTCAAAAATAGCGATTGAACTGGAGAAGACGGTCCCCCGCATACAGGCGATTTTAACGGCGGCCAAAGAAATTAAAAAAGATCTCATCTGTCTGGCCCATGGGGGGCCGATTTCCTCACCTGAAGATACGGAATATATTTATCAACACACAGATGCCGTAGGGTTTGTTGGGGCATCGAGTATCGAGAGAATACCCGTAGAACGGGCCATCCAAAGCACAACCGAAGCATTCAAGTCAAAACTTTTGAAAAAGGGCAAAGGATGAAATTCAATCATTTTTTACAAAAGGAGGAAAATTGAGATGGCGAAAATGAGAGTGGCAACGGCGTTGGTGAAATTTTTGGAGAAAATGGGAACGGAATATGTATTTGGTTTTAATGGACATGGGAACTGGGCGCTCCTAGACGCTGTCGTTCATGAATCAAAGATCAAAGGCATCGGGGCGAGGGCCGAGGATCAGGCCACCCATATGGCGGATGGTTATTTCAGGATGAAAAGGAAATCTCCTCTTCCTGTAGTTTGTACAACCGTAGGCCCGGGTAATATGAACATATGTTCAGCCCTGGCCAACGCCTTTTATGAATCATCGGCTATGTTGGTTCTGGCTGGAGGCGGTCCAACCCAGTGGTACGAAAGAGGGGGCATAGAAGAAGCCTACCGCTATGGGCCGGAAGAATGGGTTCAGGTTGTAAGACCCATTACCAAAAAGGCGGTTCTAATCCACCGACCTGATACGGCCCTGGAAATGTTGATGAGAGCCTACAAAGTTGCTGCTACGGGAAGGCCGGGCCCCGTGGTCCTGCAAATCCCCTTTGACATCCAGCATACCGAGATCGAAATCAAGGAGATTCCCGAACCAAGTCAATGGGTGGATGTTTTTGAGCCCGGGCCCGATCCCGCGGGAATCCAAGAAGCGGCAAAATTGATCCTCAAGTCAGAAAAGCCGTTTATCGTTGTGAGTAGTGGCATTCATAGCTCTTTGGCCCATGAGGAATTAAGGAGCTTTGCAGAGGCTTGCGGCATTCCTGTAGGAACGACTTTCTTGGGGAAAGGGGCTTTCCCCGAAGAACATGAGTTGAGTGCAGGGGTCATGGGTAGAAATGGGACGGGGCAGGCCATCAAGGCGGCCCAGAATTGCGATGTCCTAATCGCCATCGGGACCCATTTCAGCGATTTCGACACGGGGGCTTGGACCATTTATGACATTCCTTCGCGAACTAAATTGATCCATATCGATATCGACTCCACTGAGATTGCCAGAGTCTACCCCACAGAGGTGGGCATTGTTGCCGATGCGAAGTTGGCACTGCGAGCCTTGCAGGAAGAGGTGGGTCGAATTGGCTTCAAGAAATCCAAGGTCGCTCCTTGGTTGGAACAAATCAAGACTTGGAAGAAAGAGTGGGAAAAGGAAGTGGAAAATCTCAAGCATTCTCCCCTTTCTCCCCTGCATTATGCGCGTTTATGCAACGATGCGTGGGAGGTCATCAAAGAAGTGGACCCCCAAACTTCAGTCCTTTTTGATACCGGCCATATTCTTTCCTTTGGTGGGGCGTTCTTTCAAGCCACTTCTCGTTTCGTCTCCCACTGTGGCCATTTCCACCGCATGGGTTGGACGGCCCCGGCGATCTTGGGGGCACAGTTAGCCAATGCGGG
>JASEHN010000232.1 GCA_030018715.1 Thermodesulfobacteriota bacterium
GCCGCCCCAAGATCCTCTACTTAGCCGACCGGAATGTTCTGATTGATGATCCGAAGGATAAGACCTTTACTCCTTTCGGCGAAGCCCGCCACAAGATTGAAAACGGGGAAGCTGTCAAGAGCCGGGAAATGTATTTTGCCATTTATCAGGCCATCGCCAAGGATGAGCGCCGGCCGGGTCTTTACCGCGAATACGCGCCCGACTTCTTCGACCTGATCATCGTCGATGAGTGCCACCGGGGCAGCGCCCGGGATGAGAGCAACTGGCGGGAAATTCTAGAGTATTTCGAACCTGCTTACCAGCTTGGCATGACGGCAACGCCGCGTCGGGAAGATAACCGGGACACTTACCTTTATTTTGGCAACCCCCTCTATACCTACAGCCTGCGTCAGGGGATCGAGGACGGGTTCCTGGCGCCTTATCGAGTGCACCGCGTTATCACCGACGTGGACGCCGCCGGCTGGCGGCCCTCGCAAGGCCAGCTTGATCGATACGGCAAGGAGATTCCCGATCGGGAATACCGTACCGAGGATTTTGAGCGCACAATCTCCTTGCGGGCGCGCACGGAGGCCATAGCCCGCCACCTGACCGATTATCTGGAAGCAACGGACCGATTTGCCAAGACCATTATTTTTTGCGTGGACCAGGAACATGCCGAAGAGATGCGCCGCGCCCTGACCAATTTAAACTCGGATCTCGTCCGGCAATATCCCGATTATGTCTGTCGGGTCACGGCTGATGAGAAAGAAATCGGCCGCGGCCACCTCAGCCGCTTCCAGGAACTTGAGACAGTAAGCCCTGTGATCCTGACAACTTCGCAACTATTGAGCACCGGAGTCGATGTCCAGACCTGCAAGAATATCGCCCTGGCCCGGGTTGTCGGGTCGATCGTGGAATTCAAACAGATTATCGGAAGGGGGAGCCGCGTCCGGGATGATTACGGCAAGTATTTCTTTACCATATTGGATTATACGGGAGCGGCCACGCGCCATTTCGCCGACCCGGAGTTTGACGGCGAGCCCACGTTAATAACCGAGCAGGAGATCGACGAGGCCGGCCTGGTCAAGAAGGAAATAATTGTTGAACCCGAGTATGAATCCCAAAAGGAGGAGAAATCGAGGCTCCCGGTAATTTCTGAATCTCCCATTCGGCAACGGAAATACTATGTGGATGGCGGGCAGGTGGAGATTTCAGCCCACATGGTTTACGAGCTCGATGCCGATGGGAAACAGCTTCGCGTGGTCAAATATACCGACTACACGGCCGACAAGATGCGGAATCTCTATCCCAACGCGGCTACCTTAAGGGTGAATTGGGCCGACCCGGAAGAGCGTTCCCGGATCATCGAGCGCCTGGCTGAGCGGGGAATTAATTTTGACGATCTGGCCGCAGCCACGAAAGAGTTTGACGCCGACCCCCTCGACCTGTTTTGCCATGTTACCTTCAATTCACCCCTGCGGACAAGAAGGGAAAGGGCCGACGATTTAAGGAATAAAAAGAAAGACTTCTTCGCCCAGTACAAGGGTGACGCCAAATCGATTTTAGACGAGCTTCTTGAAAAGTACGCCGAACACGGCGTAGCCCAATTTACGATCCCCGATGTGCTTAAATTGGAACCAATCTCCAAGCACGGGAATGTCATGGAAATCGCCTCCTTTTTCGGCGGGCCGACTAAACTTCGGGAAGCGGTGAACCAATTGCAGACCTTGCTCTATTCATCATGAGTAATTTGATTTTCACAACTTTCCCCCTCACCCCGCCCTCTCCCCCGTTTTCGGGGGAGAGGGGAAGGGTGAGGGGGCAAAAATTCAAATATCTTTGGCAGGAATTAAGGATAGCACTTGAATGCCACCCAAAAAGAAAGATCATCAACCTCTGACCACCGTCCAGCAATTAGGCAGCCTCATTAAGTCGGCGCGGGATATCATGCGCAAGGATAAGGGATTGAACGGCGATCTGGATCGCCTGCCCATGCTTACCTGGATCATGTTCCTGAAATTCCTGGACGACCTGGAGCAGATGCGGGAGCAGGAAGCGCTCATGTCCGGAAAGAAGTTTCGGCCGGCCATCGAGCCGTCCTACCGCTGGCGGGATTGGGCTGCCAAAGAGGACGGCGTAACGGGGGACGAGCTGATCGCCTTCATCAACAACGAAGAAGCCGTGCGCCCGGACGGGAAGAAAGGGCAAGGGCTCTTTGCTTACCTGAGAAACCTCCAAAGTGCCAACGGGGGAGACCGCCGGGACGTCATAGCCAACATCTTCCGGGGTGTGATCAATCGAATGGTCAGCGGTTATCTCCTGCGGGACGTCGTAAATAAAATCAACGGGATTCACTTTACATCTTCCGATGAGATCCATACCCTCGGCCATCTTTATGAGTCCATGCTCCGGGAGATGAGGGACACGGCAGGGGATTCGGGGGAATTCTATACCCCACGGCCGGTCGTTCGCTTCATGGTCGAAGCCATCAATCCCCGCCTGGGGGAGGTGGTTCTTGATCCGGCCTGCGGGACTGGCGGATTTCTCGTCGAAGCCTTCAGCCATCTTGAAAAGCTGTGCAAGACCGTTGAAGACCGCAAGGCCCTGCAGGAAAGAAGTATCCAGGGGGGTGAGGCCAAACCGCTCCCTTATCTCTTGAGCCAGATGAATCTCCTTCTCCATGGCATGGAGTTTCCCCGGATCACCTACGGGAACAGCCTGGCAAAACCCTTGAATGAAATCGGGGATAAGGACCGCGTCGACATTATCCTTACCAACCCGCCTTTTGGCGGAGAGGAGGAGAGAGGAATCCTCGGGAACTTTCCGAGCGATAAGCAGACCGCGGAAACGGCTCTGCTATTCCTCCAGCTCATCATGCGGAAGCTACGGAGGATACCAAAACCCGGCCGCGCCGCGGTGGTCGTCCCGAACGGTACCCTTTTCGGCGATGGCGTGTGCGCCCGGATCAAAGAAGAACTGCTGAAGGATTTCAACCTTCACACCATCGTCCGCCTGCCCAACGGCGTTTTCGCTCCTTACACCAGCATACCTACGAACCTCCTCTTCTTCGACCGATCCGGCCCAACAAAGGAAATTTGGTATTACGAGCAGCCATTGCCCGAAGGCCGCAAGAACTACACCAAAACCCAGCCCCTCCAGCTCGAGGAGTTCAAGCCCTGTCTGGACTGGTGGAAGAAGCGAAAAGAGAATGATCACGCCTGGAAAGTCCCCGCCGCCGAACTGCTGGCCAACAATTGCAACCTTGATCGAAAGAACCCGCACGCCAAGGAGGATATCTCCCACCTTCCTCCCGAGCAAATTGCCGATAGTATTCTGCAAAAGGAACGGCGGATCGCGGAGATCATGGCGGATATCAAAGCTCTTTTGCAGAGGGATTCATGAAAGAGGGAGAGGACGATGCTCAAAATCAGCAGTCTCTGGTGTGGCGAAAGCTGAGGCATCGTTTCTGGATTGACTTTACAACTGAGGTGCTGAAATTTCGACAAGACCATAAATCAAAAAAATATTAACCCAATGGGTTAATAAAATTGTTGACAAAAGGCCGAGAGGATGGTAATCTCCTTCAAAGATAGTAAAACAGAAAAGGTCTTCTGTGATTTCAAAGCCCTTCAACGTAAATGGGGTCCTGAGCAGGCAAAGGCGATCGCCAGAAGATTGGCTGAGCTTGTGGCAGCAGAAAATCTTGAAACACTCCGGTTCTTGCCCCAAATGCGAGCCCACGAATTGTCCGGCAATCGGGCTGGCCAGATCTCTATCGATGTCAAGCATCCTTTTCGCCTCTTGATCGAACCAGACCACGAAGAAACACCACGGAAGCAGGACGGCGGTTTGGATTGGAAGCTCGTTACGAAAATTAAAATCCTGGCGGTGGAGGATATTCATGGTTAGGGTAAAGAAAAAAGCCTTTTGTCCGAATTATGCGGTTCTTCCCGGGGAAACCCTGCGGGAAACATTGGAAGCTTTGGGCATGACTCAAGCCGAGCTTGCTGAACGGATGGGCCGGCCTAAAAAGACAATTAATGAAATTATAACGGGCAAGGCCGCCATAACTTCTGAGACAGCGCTGCAATTTGAGCGAGTCCTGGGTGCCCCTGCTTCCTTTTGGAATAACCTGGAGCGTAATTATAGGGAAACCCTGGCGCGCCTGAAAGAAGAGAGGGCACTTCTCAGGCAAGAAGAATGGCTTCAGTCGCTTCCCATATCCGTTCTGGTGAAAGAGGAATGGTTGCCCAAGAAGGATTCTAATTTGGAAAAACTTCAATCTCTCTTAAATTTCTTTGGGGTTGCCGGCGTCAAAGAATGGAAGGCTCGATGGTTGAATACCCAAACAGCTTATCACAAGTCGGCGGCATTTCGAAGCAATCCCGCTGCCGTAGCCGCTTGGCTGCGTAAGGGTGAAATTGAATCTGCCAAACTAAAATGCAAGCCATATAACGCAGGGGCTTTCCGGGATTCCCTGAACCGAATGCGACAACTTACGGTAGAATCCCCGAGTGCTTTCTGGCTTGAAATAGGTACGATTTGTTCTGCTGTGGGCGTCGCTGTAGTCTTTGTTCCGGAGCTTCCGGGTACTCATGTATATGGGGCGACTCGGTGGTTGAATCCCAATAAAGCATTGATCCAGCTTAGCCTTCGGGGCAAAAGCGATGATTATCTCTGGTTTGCTTTCTTCCATGAGGCCGCGCATATCCTTTTGCACGGTAAAAAGGAGATCTTCATCGAACATGAAGATGATAAGGTTTATGGGGATACCACCAGCGAAAAGGAAAAAGAGGCAAATCAGTTTGCTCAAGATTTTTTGATTCCCCCCAAAGAGTATCAAACCTTTATCCAAAGAGGGTACTTCAGCCCCCCGGCGATATGTAACTTTGCCCAAAAATTGCGAATTGCACCAGGCATTGTGGCGGGGAGGCTCCAACACGATCATTTCATCCCATTTTCTCAAGGAAATACTCTGAAGCGAAGATTGAGACTCTCAGCCAGTTCCTAAGTCCACGAGCAAATTGTTGAAAATATCCTGCAGAAAGAACAGCGGGTTGCGGAGATTATAAGGGAAGTCAAGGCGCTTCTGGAGAAGTCATCATGAGGGAAGCCGATAGCCAGGTTGTTATATATAGGGCCCCGGGTGGATCCGTTTCTCTGGAAGTAAAGCTTCAGGGGGAAACCGTCTGGTTGGATGCCCATCACATAGCCCGCTTGTTCGACCGTGACCGCACAGTGATCGTCCGGCATATCCGAAATATCTATCAAACTAAGGAGTTAGACAGGACTTCAACCTGTGCAAAAAATGCACAAGTTGCCGCTGACGGCAAGGTCCGCCTCATGGACCTTTACAACCTCGACATGATCATTTCCATCGGCTACCGGGTCAACTCGAAACGGGGCACCCAGTTTCCGCATTTATTATATTTCCTGGTCAAGAATCATCCCTTCGTAGACGG
>JASEHN010000233.1 GCA_030018715.1 Thermodesulfobacteriota bacterium
GATTTTTCGTGGGGGGAAGAAGCATAGCAATCATGGGAATACGGTGGTGAACATGTTAGGTAACCTATGATGGCGGCCATTAAGGTTGAATCTCTGGAATTGGTATTTGAGAGCGGGAAGAACCGCTTGAAGGTTTTAGACATTCCACAGTGGCAGGTGGAAGGCGGTGAACATTTCGCTCTTTTTGGCCCTTCCGGTTCGGGCAAGACGACCTTTCTAAACCTCCTGGCCGGTCTTTTGACCCCCCATTCGGGAAGGCTGAAAGTATGTGGTCATTCCTTGGAAGATATGCCCGAGGCCCAAAGGGATCGCTTCAGGGCGCAATGTATCGGGTATATTTATCAAAACTTCAACCTTTTACAGGGATTTAATGCCTTAGAAAATGTTCTCCTGGGGATGACCTTTGGTCCTCGGAAAGGCGAACTTAAGGACGCTGAATCGCTGCTGAATGAGGTGGGTCTTTCCCACCGATTGAACTTCTACCCTTCCCAGCTTTCCCTGGGTGAGCAGCAGAGAGTGGCCGTGGCTCGTGCCCTGGCGAATCGGCCTCAACTGATATTGGCCGATGAGCCAACCGGGTCTCTGGACCCGAAAAATCGCGACGCAGTACTGAAACTCCTGAAAGACGTCTGCCGGAATCATGGCTGCACCCTCGTGTTAGTCAGCCACGAAAGGGACGTCATTGCCTGGTTTGAAAAAGCCATTCCTTTTCTGGAATTGAACCGCGCATTCCAGCCCATGGGAGGGATGGAGTCGTGAGCTTTTGGAAAATCGTACTGAGGAGTCTGCGACAGCATCGGTTTTCAAGTCTTTTGGCGGCACTCAGCATGGCCATAGGGATGGCTCTGCTGGTGGCGGTCTATTCGCTGAAAGAACAGACACATAAAACCTTCACCCAGGTCGGGCTCGGAGTGGATGCTATTTTGGGGCCTAAGGGGTCTCCCCTCCAAATTATCCTCAATGCCATTTACCACCTGGAAGATATGCCCGGAAAGATAAAATGGACCTATTTCAAAGAGGTAGAAAAGGACCCCCTTGTTTTCCAGGCGATTCCCTTCTGCGTGGGTCATTCCTATAGAGGATTCAGAGTCAATGCCATTGACCGCCGCTTTTTGACCGAGTTCGAATATCTGCCGGGCAAATTTTTTTCTTTTTCCCAAAAAGCAGGGGGGCAAGGACGTCCTTTCCAAGGAAGCCAGGAGGCGGTGGCAGGATGGACGGCGGCAAAAAGCTTGGGGCTGCGGATGGGGGATGAGTTCCATCCCGTCTGCGGAGTGCAAGAAGGGGATCCCGTCCACGAAAAAGACAAGCTGCAATTTGTGGGAATCCTCGCTCCCACCGGAACCCCCCATGACCGGGCGATCTATATTCCCCTAGAGACTTTTTACGAGCTATCTGGGCACCCGCCCGAGACGGTCGTTATGGCCGAAAGAACCGAATACCGGGAGATCAGCGGGGCTTACCTCAAGATCAAACGAATCCGGGGGGGAGCTGTTCATCCTGGTATTCAGGGTTTGAAATTCGCCGTCAACCAATCGGACCGGAATCAGATCGTAATCCCAAGCGAAGTTCTGCCTCGATTATTCAACATCATAGGATGGGTGGACCGGGTCCTCTTGGCCATTGCGAGCATTCTTACCGCACTCTCCGCTCTTTTCCTCTTCTTTTCCCTGCTTTCGGCTATGAGAGAAAGAAAGCGCGATTTGGCCCTGCTTCGTTCCCTGGGGGCTACCCGGAAAACGGTCATGGGCCTAGTCATTTCTGAAGCCCTCCTCATCAGCTTTTTGGGGGGGCTCATGGGTTTGGCTTTGGGTCATGGATTGACCGCGGTTGGCGCCCTTTTTATCAAAGCGGAAACAGGCGTGGGGTTCACCGCCTCTTATGTTTCTCTTGCCGATTGGCTCGTTCTCCCCGGAGGATTGCTCCTGGGGCTTCTGGCTGGCCTGGTGCCCGGCATACAGGCTTATCGTTTGGGAATCCTGCAAAACCTTTCACCTCTTTCCTGACGTGAATCGCGGAGGAAAGACATGCGCAAAAAATTCTCCTTTTTCATGATTCATCTCACCATGCTGGTTTTACTGGGCTACCTTCTTATCCATTCTGGTCTGGCGGGGCAGGGACATGGGCATAAAGCTCATCATGGCGGGGTACTCAATGTGATTGGCAAAGAGTTCGGCCATGTTGAGATTTTGGTCCGAGAAGATATGCTGGAGGCCTGGTTTGTGGGCGGGGGGCATGATACCGGCCGTTCGGTCCCCATCCAGGCAGCCGAAATTCCCTTGACCGTGATCATTCCCGGAAAGGGTTCAAAAAAGTTGGTTTTAAAGGCGGATCCCATGAAGCTGGCGGGGGAGAGGATCGGGCATTGCTCTCATTTTACCGCTCGAGCTGAATGGCTGCGGGAGGTAAAGGAGTTTGAAGCCCAAGGAGAAACGGTTTTCAAGGAAATTCGACACAAATTGGTCATCAATTACCCACAGGGGTATGATCCAATCCATCCCCCAAAGAGAGAAAGAGTGAAAGAAGGTGGAAAATGAAGATTGGCCTCTTTTGGGTTCTTTTGTTCATCTATTTGGGTTTAGGCAAGGGAATGGTATGTGACTGTAACGCACAGGAAAAAGCGGAGGGGAAGGGTGATCGCCAAAGAAGCCAGATCCGGATCATGGAAGAAAAAGGCCCTGCCGGTCATCAGACGATCGGAATCGATGAAAGCTCCATCCTTAAGGATTCGGGGAAAGAACTCTCTTTGGCTTTTTCCACCCTGATGACCTGGGAATACGAGCCAAAAGAAAATCCAAAGCCTCCTGAAAGTATAAAAAAATTGGACGGGCGCAGAATCAGGATTGTGGGATTCATGTTTCCCTTGCAAGAGGGAAAGACCCTTCACCATTTCTGCCTCCTTCGCACCACGCAAACCTGCTGCTACGGGCCACGCCCCCAATTTAATCAGTATATTTTTGTGGAAATGGCTAAACCCACAACCTTTTACCGCCTCGCCCCGGTCACCTGCGTGGGGAAATTCAAAGTGGATCCCTCTCCCGAAGATGGTTTCATCTATCGCCTGGAGGGTGAACGGTGCGAATCGGTTTCCGGAGAGAAGAGGTAAGGGCTAAGATGAAAGGGTTCTGTGTTTGGCTACTCGTCCTGGTCCCCTTTTGCTGCCCCTGGCTTAGCGGTTATGCCGAAGGATGCCCTGCCTGCTGGGCAGGTTATGGGTCAGGGGATGAACGGTTCAATAAACCTTTGGCTGACCTTAAAATCCTTTACGAAAAAAATGGGAAAACGGCCCTGCCGGCCATCCGGGAAGCGGTGAGGACCCACATCGATCCCATGGTTAAAAAGAGGGCCATCGCATACCTTTTGGAAATGAATGATGTGGAATCGATCCCCCTGCTGGAGGACATGCTCGCGGAGTTGCTCAAGAGGGTTTCTTTCAGTTCATTTGGGACGGACTCGATCGATTTCCAGACCCGTTTAAGGATTTCTCATGCCCTGGCCAAGCTTGGGGCAAAAGGATTTGCCGACCGGATTTGGGAAAGGTATTACCGCCTCGATCAGCCGAGAAAGGCGGAAGTTCCCTATCTTCTGAATGCGCTTGAGGATCCCAGGTTGACCGATCGCCTGCTGGAAGTATTGAAGAGAGGCGAGGATCATCAATTGATGTTAGGGGCCATAGAGGTTCTGGGAATGGGCGCAGATGCGAAAGGCCTTTCCTTCCTGAGGTCGAAAATGATCGAGTGGGAAAGGAAAAATTTGGAGCCCCGAGAATCCACGGATCCCCCAGACCCCCTCATTTATTATTCCGTTTTGAGGATTAAGGCGGAACAAGCTTGCTTCTCAATCGAAGAAAGGAGAAAAGGCGCCCCCCCCACTAAGTAACCTCCGGACTCTCACTTTTTTCGATATTTTTATCCGTTGCGGAAAAATCCAAAATAGTCCCAATGGGTGACCCGCCGGTCTCCCCTACAGGGATCGAAGGTTTGAAGCGGGTTCTCAAATAGCATTGACACGCCTCAGTTCTTCATATAGATTTCCAGATTGAAGCGAGTTCTTTTCCCTTAAATTCCGAAAGGAGGTTTACTATGAAAAGATCAATCTGGCTAATTCTCTGCATTTTGGGCGCTTTCTTTTTTGTCACCGCTGCGGCACCCTCTCTGGCAGGGGTATTTTGGCCCGATAAATGGTGGCCTTCTAAGTGGGGCCCCGACGACGAAAAGGGCTCTTTCAACACTATCACACCGAAGAAAATCATGTCTTCTCTCAAAGCAGTAAAGACCGGCAAGGTTTATAGACTGGCAAGACCTTATACCAACGATATGCCCAAATTCGGCAGCCGCACCTATTCGCTTCATATTCCTGGATTGCCCGGTGGCGGCCCGTTGGGCAATAACAATATCGTATGGAATGACGAGTTTATCGTTGGGGAACTGGGGCAGGTGGGAACCCAGTTTGATGGCCCGGGACATGTGGGCATTCGGGGAAAAGATGGCGTGGACCGATGGTACAACGGACGAGAGCTCGCCAAATCGGAAAACACCTACGGCTTGAAGCACAATGGCGTGGAAAAACTTGGCCCGTGCATCACCCGGGGGGTGTTGATCGACGTGGCCGGGCTCAAGGGGGTCGATTCCTTGAAGAAAGGAGAGGTGATTACACGTAAGGACATCGAAGACTGCATCAAAAAGGCCGGCATCGCCCCCATTCAGGAGGGAGATGCGGTCATATTCCACACGGGTTGGGGCAAATACTGGAAGGAACCAGCCACTTATAATGCCGGCTGCCCCGGGATTGGCCTTGAAGCAGCCAAATATCTCATCAATAAGAATGTTTCTATGCTGGCCGCGGACACATGGCCGGTCGATGCCATCCCGGGTGAGGACCCCAATGGAGCCTTTGACATCCACAACCTCATGCAGACCGTAAATGGGATCTGGTATCTCGAGAATCTGAATAATGAGGTCATGGCCCAAATGATCAAGGACAAGGTATATGAGTTTCTTTTCATCTTTGTTCCGGTGCCTTTCGCCGGGGCTACGGGATCCCCAGGGGATGCCATAGCCGTCCAATAGGATTTTCCATCCCCTCGGAAAGCAAAAACCGAAAGATTTCCATAATCCCGGATAAGAACTCGCTTCCTTTCGCACGAAAAAGACCTCATTCCAGTGACCAGAGTCTTCGCTGGACTGTAGAATATGGGGTCACCCATTAAAAGGCCCCTGTCAATAGGGAAAACTTCTCCTACGCAAGAAAAAAAGCTTTTTTTGTAAATCTTAAACATGGGGTTACCGACATCTTTACCCTTGCCGATATTTCTTTCGTTTTTCGGTTACAGCCTTTACTGCTACTGCACCAGTCACCCATCAGGATCAAGGTCATGAGCGGAAAACGTCTTTAAAAATAAACCAGGAAGTTATCCATAGTGAAACTGAAGGGGGGGAC
>JASEHN010000234.1 GCA_030018715.1 Thermodesulfobacteriota bacterium
CCCATGATGGCAAACTCGGCGGTGGGCCAGGCATAGGCGATATCCGTTCCGTGGCAATTATGGCCCCCCATGGCCCAGTGCCCTCCCCCGTAGGCCTTGCGGATGGTGATGGCCACTTTGGGAACGGTCGATTCGCAGAAAGCGTAGAGAAGTTTTGCTCCGTGGCGGATGATTCCTGTGTGCTCCTGTTGGATCCCTGGAAGATAGCCGGGGGTATCTACCAGAAACAGCAGCGGGATGTTGAAGGCATCGCAAAAGCGAATAAACCGGGCACTTTTGTCCGAAGAATCGACGGTCAGGGAGCCGCCCAGGAACATGGGTTGATTGGCGACGATCCCGATGGACATCCCCCCCAACCGGGCAAAGCCGGTAACGATGTTTTTCGCAAAGTCGGCCTTGGCTTCCATGAAGTCGTCGTCATCCACGATTTTCTTGATGACTCGCCGGATGTCGTAGGCGCGCTGGGGATTCGAAGGGACTAAGTCCTCCAGTTCGGGAACCAGACGGTCCTCGGGATCCCCTGTAGGGCGGTCGGCGGGCAACTCCCGATAGTTGGGGGGAAAATAACTCAACAGCTTGCGAATCTGCTGGAAGCACTCTTGCTCGCTGGCGACCAGAAAATCGGCCGCTCCAGTAACCTGAGTGCAAACCCGCGCGCCTCCCAGTTTGTCAAAGGTGATCTCCTCTCCGGTAATTTCCCGGATGATGGCTGGACCGGTGATGAACATCTCCCCCAGGCCTTCGACGATGAAGACAAAATCTGTCAGGGCCGCACCGTAGACCGCATACCCGGCGCAGCGGCCCAGGATGGCGGTGATCTGAGGGACGACCCCGGAGGCCTGGGTGTTGCTGTAAAAAACCGACAGCGCATAAGAGGTCTTGTCCGCCCCTTCCTGAATTCTCCCGCCGGATGAATCGTTCAGCTGGATCAAGGGGGATCCGTTTTTCACCGCCTGATCGATGGTCAGCGCTATTTTGCGAATATGGGAACTGGAGCCCGATCCTCCCATGATCAGGCTGTCATTGGCCGTAATGTAGACCCTCTGGTTGTCAATGTTCCCCCACCCCACAATGGCCCCGTCTCCCGGAAAGCGCTTGCGGTCTAAGCCGAAATCCCGGCCTGTGGGTTCGGCGAAAGGGTATTGTTCGCAAAAAGTGCCCGGGTCGAGAAGAGCCTCGATCCGCTCCCGGGCGGTTAACAACCCTTTCTGGTGGACCTCGGCAATTTTTTGCTCCCCGGCCGCCACCTTGGCCTGAGCCCGCCGTTCCCGCAATTTTTGAATCGCCTCTTGCATGCCGGCATCTTTAGCCAATTTCGGACCTCCTATGCTCACCCCAGTGAGCTTTTATTTGCTTTTGACAATTTAAATTAAAATTAGCCACAGAGGGCACAGAGATCACAGAGTTCTTAAAACCGAAAAAATAAAGGATAAGTGTCAAGTGTCTAAAGCGATCCGCCTGAGGCGGACTAAAGTTGAAAAAAGGAATTTCCTATATAATTTAATTAGCCTGGCGAGCCTTCAGCGCTTAAAATCCTCCGAATCAAATGGGCATAAATTAGGGCCGCCTTTTCCAACTGGCTGATTTCCACGGATTCATCAACGACATGAGAGGAGTTGCCAGGACCCAGAATGACCGAGGGGATATTCCCCTGATGCACCAGGAAGGTCATATCCGTAGCGGCGATCAGTCCCCGGGGAGATTCTCTACGACCGGTCACCTCGTAAATGGTCTCGATGACTGCTCGAACAATCGGTTCCTCCGGCGAGATGGCCACCGGCTCCTTATCCATCCCCAGGACTTCTACTTGGCATTGGAAGGAAGGGTCCCTGGCTGCCATGCTCTGGATCCATTCATTGATTTCGTGGTCGAATTGTTCGCTTCCCTCTCCTGGAATCCGACGCCGATCCATCTGCAGTTCGCAATAATCGGGGATGACATTGTCCTTGACTCCCCCACGGACCACATTGGCACTGGCCACCGGGGAGCCGAGTAGGGGGTGCTTTTTGGCACCCAGCCGTTCATTCAATTCCTCGATAAACAGGGCCAGGCGAGCAATCGGGTAAATGGCATTGCGTCCTTGGGCAGGATCGGAGGAGTGGGCACTTCGTCCTTGCACAGACAACTTGCGGCGGCTTACCCCTTTGTGGGCGATAAACGGTTTAAGACTCGTCGGCTCGCCGACAATCGCCACTGCGGGACGGGAATCCTTCCCTCGGTTCTTCAACCAGAATTGGGTCCCCAGGCCCCCCGTTTCTTCAGCGGCTACAGCTGTCAGGATGAGCTCTCCCCGCAAGGTTTTGGCCGCCGACAGGGATAGACGTACCGCGGCCATCATGGCGGCTATGCTGCCTTTGGCATCACAGGAGCCGCGCCCATATATGCGGTCGCCAATGATTCGCGGTTCAAAGGGAGGATGAGTCCAAGGAGTTTCTCCCGCGGGAACCACGTCCAGATGACTGTTAAAGATCAAACAGGGTCCTTCCTCCGCCCGGTGAAAAGGAATCTTGCAGACCGCGTTTCCCCGCCCGGGGGAGAACTCTTGCAGGTTGGCAAATGCCCCCAGGGAAGCCATACGGGCGTGAACGAGTTTTGCCGCCTCCAATTCCTTTCCAGGCGGGTTGGAGGTGTCTATGGCGATTAAATCGCCAAGATCGTCCAACAGAGACTTCTTAATATCTTGAGGAAGTCCAATTCCCTTCCCTGGGTCGCCATATTTAGGTAGGCCGACAGCAGATCGATCTTTTTCCCCAGGGCTCACTGTCTTTCCTCCTGTCAAGCTTCGAGGATGCAACCAAACTCCATGATCAACTTCTGCCCATGACCGGCTTAAAAAATCACCCTATCGGCAAAAGGATTGGAGTTCTTGGGAATTAAGAAAATCTTCAAGTACGCTGCGAAGATGCGCGGACATCCGCTCCTCGGCTTGGGTTCCATCTCTTTTTTCAATGGCGGCAAAGATTAAAACGTGCTCTTTATGCAATTTGGCCACCCGCCCGAGAATGAGGCTGGCTATCTTCCGGTAACGATCAAGGTGGTTTCTAAGGGTTGAGTAAGCTTGGACGATTCTTTCATTTTTGGTTGCCGCGAGGAGAAAATCGTGAAATTTGGTATTGGCAATAAAGCAGCGTTTTACATCTCCCCGGCGCAGAGCTTCTTCAGCTTCCCTAAGAATTTTTTTCGCCCCCTGGGGTTCCAATTCGGAATAATTTTCACTGAGAACCTTTACAGAGAATCTCTCGAGAGCTTCACGGAGCTGGAAAATTTCGTGAATATTCTTCCGGCTGATCTCCGTTACAAAGCACCCTTTAAAAGGAACATTGTAGACCAAACCATCCTGTTCCAGCAGCATGAGAGCCTCCCGAATAGGAGACTTGCTAACCCCCAATTCTTCTGCTAAGCGGTTTTCAACCAATTGTTCATTGGGAGAGAGGGATAATTCGATAATACTTTTCCTTAGGACTTCATAGACCTTGTCTTTAAGGAGCTGGACGTCAGAGATTTTTCCCAAGCGGTATTTTTCCTGCATCGATTATCCGCATATGATATCTGATATATGGTATTATCCTTATAAAAAATTGGAGGGCTTGTCAAGGAAAAAAGGTTTAATTGCTCAAACGGGAAAAGGATCAACAGCAGGAGGAAGAAATCAAAATACTAAACGGGATACTGTTTGCAGGGTCAAGTCCAGACTTTCACATTGAAAATAACTCTTATTACTACAGCTCATTTTAATCTTTAAGGAAAGGGCTGCTACCGGCTGGTCTTGGATAAAGGCCAGGTATTTCAAACGATTTCCCAAAAGTTTCTGGAACCCCAAATATGGTTTATCTCTGATAAATTTCCCAAAGAAGAAGCGCTGGGAAGGAATCAATCGTAGATGGGTTGGCAAGGCAAAAGGGCAACGGGTATGCCCACCGCTCTGCGGATGTCTGAATAAACCCTGCCTTGTAAGTCTCTTTTCCAGTCGCCGAGGGAGAAAGGAGATGAAGGAATGACGATCAAGTCCGGAGGGGGATTCTTTTTTAAGTATTCCCTGATGGCCTCGATAAAATCTTCTACCACCAAGAGGTCCCCCATAAAAATATTCCCCCCGAAAAACCGGTTCTTAGGAACTTCAACCTGAATCTGAATATCTCCCAAGAGCGAGGATTCCCGCAAGATTTGGTGAAAAACGGGCTTGACCAAGCGGGAGGAGAGGAGAAGGACCCGTTTGGCTTTGTAATCCAATATCAGGGATTTTAAATCTTCCAGCGTGCTGTGTCTGAATCCAGCTCCCATAAAAATAGTTCCCAGATGGTGATCCGTCTCTGGTGTGTAGGGATAATCAAAATGAATGGGGGAAAGCTCGACTTCGATGATTTCTTTCCCCCTCTGTATTAAAAGGTTGACGGACGGACTCCCGCTTTGGTGTTGGAGGCGGAGGAGTTCGCGGGCCTGCGCTCTGGATGAAATTTTCAAGCCTCCGATGGAAAGGATCAGGTCGCCGGATTTCAGCCCGCAGAGGGCCGCCGGAGAATTTTTCACTATCCCCAAAATGGTTGGGAGATTGAACTTTTCCTCATGGAGTGTTTCTTCATAGAGGCTCGGCTTGACGACCAGGGGAGTCTGGATTTTCTCCCGCAGGGAACGTATGGCCGAGAGCACCGATGACCATACTTCCTCGTGGTCGAATAAGGGGTCCTTCGAAAGATACTGACTGTAGCCCGGGAGGCTCACTTCTATTAGGTGGGTATCATGCTCATTTGCATAGATCACGGTTTCCTTGAGATCCTCCAGCATTTCCTGGACCGAAGGAAAAGGCCAGGGAACGATTACCACGGCATAGGGAACCCGGCTCTCCTTAAGCAGAGGGAGTGACCCAATGGCCACCTCAGGGTTTTTCCTTCCCATGATCTGGGAGCGCCGAATCGGAGAGGAACTGTTCAGGGAGAGGTAGAGATAGATCGGTTGGAGCGCAGAGAGCTTTTGGATAAAATCCGATGTCAAATTGTTTCCATTGGTGGAAAGGCGGAGAGGGCGACCTGTTTTTTTTCGCAGTTCGGTCATGAGTTCCAGGGCGTAAGGATGGCAGAGAATTTCGTAAGGGCTCCCCAGGGTGGGGAAGAGCGCTCGTTTGGAGCGTGGGGAAAAATATTTCAACCGGGTTCGGGCTTCCTCGTATTCCTCTTCGGCCGATCTTGGGGGCTGCTGCAAGGCCAGCGAGGGAGGGTTCCCTCTGAGGTAACAGAAGCTGCAGTGACAATCGCAGCGCGTGGCCAGATGCTCAAAGATTTCTGCCGGGTCTCCGGCAGAAGAAACCAGCCAATGGTTCAGGTTCTTCAGCCGGAAACCATCGATCTTGACCGGCCTTCCGTTTGATTCCAAAGCCACGATCGATAGGATGCTTTCTAAGGTTCTCTTGAGGTGAGGAATACGGGGTTCGTAAAGC
>JASEHN010000235.1 GCA_030018715.1 Thermodesulfobacteriota bacterium
TTTCTTCGCGGGTGGGGCGGGGAAAACGCCCCCCGCCTCCTCCGGCGGAAACGAGGGGGGTTCTTCGTAGCCAAGCGGAAACCCGGCCGATGCTTCTACGCCTAAGGCGGATTCCACAAAGACCCCCGGACCTCAACAAAGGTGGTAAAACCACTTTTTCAAACTGCTAAATTGATACAATTATAGAATATTTGTTGCCCTTTTGCGCATAATTTTATTGATGGCTTCGTAAAAAGTCCATCTGTCCGCCTAAGGCGGGTTGCGCTTCACCCCCGTCGTTGCCGCGTACCTTGTAAGTACGCCTCACTCCTCAGGTTTTGCGCGCCTTGTCCGCCTGAGGCGGAGAGCTTTTTACTTTGCCATCCCATTTTTGACTTTTTGCGAGATCATCAGGTTTAGCGTCAAAAGCCTCTTCCAGTGGTCTATGAGAAGGTTCGATTGGAGGAAGGATTTCGTGCAGACCTGGTTGTTTCTGATAAGGTAATGGTGGAACTCAAATCTGTGGAGGAGGTTGCGCCCGTTCATAAGAAACAATTGCTGATATACCTGAACTTAGGAGATAAACGGCAGGGCTTGTTGCTTAACTTTGTGGCCGCAAAGGTAAAGGATTGTCAAGAATAAATGTCTGATCCTGGGCCATACGTGGGGCCTAGCCGGAGAAAAAATCTGTAGTATTATTGAATGCCTTTATAGTAATATTAGCTACAACTGACCATGAGCAAAAATACTCGGTTGGCTATTCACCCACCCGGATGAGTCTTTTTTCGTCCGACAAATAGCTTTAATTCTGAAAGAAGATCCCACCAAAGTGAGCTGGGAGATGGTTAAGCTGGAGGAACTGGGCATTTTAAGATCGAACCGAAACGGCAAACTCAAGCATTTTCAAGCCAATCAAGAGTGTCCCTTTTTCGAGGAGTTGAAAGGGTTGGTTTTAAAGACGACTGGGGTGGCAGGACGGATTTGGGCCTCGCTGGGCAAACTCGACGGTATTGAATATGCCTTCATCTACGGGTCCTATGCCAAAGGGCAGGAGAAAGCAGACAGCGATGTGGATATGGACCGTCTCGATTCCAATCTGGGAAAATTGGAGAGCACGCTTGGCAGGGAATTCCATTATGTTCTTTATAGCATGGAGGAATTCAAATCCAAAAAAAGGCGAAAGATGGATTTTTAATGGATGTATTAAGCGGCAAGAAAATTATGGTGGTCGGGGCTGAGAATGGGCTTTAAGCGCCTTGAAGCGCAGGGTCATATCGAAAAAGCAAACTTCAGCGCCGGGCAGATAAAGTCCAATCTGAACCGGGCTCAGCGTGATCTCCGCACCGCGAAGGCGAAAAGGCGCTGATTTCTTCGCGGGTGGGGCGGGGAAGGACGAACCCGCATACCCGCCCCGCTTTTCAAAATAAAAAAGTACAGGGGGTGCTTCTTGTATTTTAGACTTACCGAAGAGCAGCAGATGTTGAAGGCTATGGTGACGAGGCTGGCCAACGAAAACTTCGCTCCCAAAGCCGCCGAGATCGATGAAAAGGAATATTTCCCCGAGGAGCATGTTAAACTTTTGGCGGAAAACGGTCTCCTGGGCATCCAGATCCCGGAAGAATACGGGGGCGCGGGCGCGGGCATGCTTTCCCTGATATTGGCGATTGAAGAGGTGGCCAAGGTTTGTGGGTCCACCTCGGTGATCTTGACGACCCAGGCCCTGGCCAGCGAGCCCATTCATATCGGTGGCAGCGAGGAGCAAAAGAAGACCTTTCTCTACCGTCTCGCGAGCGGACAATGCCTCGGTGCCCTGGGCATTACGGAGCCCGGGGCGGGTTCCGACGTGGCCGGCATGAAGACGTTCGCCAAGAAGGTGGACGGCGGTTATCTCTTGAACGGATCGAAGCTGTTCATCACCAACGGGGGAGTCTCCGAAATCATCGGGGTGGTATGTTATTCCGATAAATCGAAGGGCAATAAGGGCATGAGTATTCTCCTGGTGGAAAAGACCGATAAAGGTTTCACCGTGGGGAAAAAAGAACATAAACTGGGAATTCGCGGTTCGGATACAAGAGAACTGATGTTTGAAGATGTCTTTGTTCCCGAGGAAAGGAGATTGGGCGCCGAGGGGAGCGGCTTTAAGACGCTGATGAATACTTTTAACTACTCCCGGCCCGGCATCGCCGCGCAGGCCCTCGGCATCGCCGCCGGGGCAATGGACGCGGCGATCAAGTATGCCAAGGAGAGGGTGCAATTTGGAAAAACTTTGTCCTCTTTCCAGGGAATGCAGTGGATGCTGGCGGAGATGGCCCTGAGCGTGGAAGCGGCCAGAAATATGGTTTACCGGGTTGCCTCCCTTATCGATGAGGACCCCAATTCAGCCGACATTCCCAAGTTTGCCTCAATGGCCAAATGGATCGCCTCCGACACGGCCATGAAAGTGACCACCGATGCAGTTCAGATCTTTGGCGGGTACGGTTATATTCGGGAATACCCCGTGGAGAGAATGATGCGGGATGCCAAAATTACCCAGATCTATGAGGGGACCAACCAGGTGCAGCGTATCATCGTAGCCAATCAGTTGTTGAAATAACCACGGTAAGGAAGCGCGGAGGAGCATCGAAACGGCACGCTCCGTTTGCTCCTCCTTTACTCTTCCTTAACCGGCAGACGGTTCCGTCCTCTCCCCCGCGCCCGGACATTCGGGCGATTTTTTAGGCCTTCATCAAAAGATGATCTCGTAAAAAGGCAATTTTTGGATGGCAAAGTAAAAAGCTCTCCGCCCCAGGCGGACAAGGCGCGCGAAACCTGAGTAGTGGGGCGTACTTACAAGGTGCGCGGCAATGACGGGGGTGAAGCGCAATCCGCCTTAGGCGGACAGATGGACTTTTTACGAGATCATCAATAAAACTCCTTTAAAATTTCCAGAATCCGCCGGTCGCTTACGGGAACGGGGTTCCCGGCAAGGTTGGCCGCATCCTTGCCCACCTCAAAGGCCAGCGTCTTCAGCCCCTCTTCGGGGATCCCTAAGTCCCTGAACCGGACCGGTAGATTCAAATCCTTGTAGAGACGTACCAAAGCCGACTCCAGATCCTCTGTGCGGTCGAGGATCAGGGCCATGTCCCGGAATTCGTCCTTACAGGCCTCCCGGTTCACGCGCACGAAACAGAGCAGGCTCACCGCCAGGGATTTCCCGTGAGAAATGTGGTATTGAGCCCCGACGGCATGGCCGATGGCATGGCCCAGCCCCAGGCCTTTGGAAAAAGCGATCCCCCCGTCGATCGCCGCCATGCACATCTCCATCCGGGCATTCATATCCTCCCCGTTGTTATAAGCTTTCCTCAGACTGTTCCCGACCAGTTTCACCCCCGCCAGGGCAAGTCCGGAATAATATGGATGGAAGGGGGTAATCTTGCTTACATAGCCTTCGATGCAGTGCGCCAGGGCATCCACACCCGTTTCGGCAGTCAGTCCTTTGGGCATGGTGCGGGTGATATTCGGGTCAATGACGGCCAAACTCGGAATGATCAGCCTGCTGATGATGAGGAATTTCTTCCCCCTCTCCTTGTCTGTAATGACCGAGTAGGTATTGACTTCGCTGCCGGTCCCTGAAGTGGTCGGGATGCAGATGAGGGGGGGCAAGGGAGGCTTTATCTTCCCGCCCCCGCCCATGGCGGCCTCGTATTCGGTGAGAGGCCCGGGTTGAGAGACCTTGATGGCCGCGGCCTTGCTCGCGTCCATGGAACTGCCCCCGCCAAGGGCAATCAATCCGTCGCATTTTTCTTCTTTATAAATCTGGGCGATTTTTTCGATCTCTTCCACAGGGGGGTCCGGCTCTATGTCCGAAAATACGACCGAATCGATTCGGCTTTTTTCCAGGATGCCCCGCACTTCATCGGTGGTGCCCAGTTTTCCCATGATCGGATCGGCGATCACCAGGGCCTTATTAATCTTCAGTTGTTTCGCCCGTTCCCCCAATTGCCGGATGACCCCGGTCCCGAAGAGCAGCGGGGGCAGGGGATCGAACCGCATCTCCCAGAGCTGCTTCGGTTCTTTGAAGCTGTCGAGCCTGTCCCAGATCCCGTCGATTTCCGCGTCCTCCACATCAAAGACGCTGTTGGTGGGGAAAAGAGGCTCCGTGCGGTAAAAACTCGGATAGCGTTCCCATATCTTATCGAACCCGGCGGCCTCATTGAATTTCCGCTCCGCTTTGATGGTTTCCTTGGCTATTTTCAGGACGTCCTCCGCCGAGACGCTCATTCCATAGCGGGCGCTCAGCAAATCCGCCAGGAAGGAATAAAGGGAGGCCGACCCGCCCGGCACGGCATTCAGACAGTAGCCAAAGGTATCACAGGCCGAAGCGGCGACTTGAAATCGCAGGGAGTTGGCGGCCTGTCCGGTCTTTTGCAAAGGTATGCGGTAGGTGAGTCCGGCTGTATGGTCCGCTCCCATCGGGCTCGTGGCATAAGTTACGCCGATCCCCTTGGCGGCCCGGCCGTCATGGGCGGGAATCCCCTGCCCTTTGAACGCCGGGATGCGGCTGATATTGAGCATTTTGGCCGTGGCCACCACGCCGGCTCCGAGAACCTTGCCGAACTCGCTGCCCTTTTCAACCTCGGCCAGCAGACCAATCGCCCCCTCCGCATCCCCCATCTTCATCCTGCCGCCGTCGGCTGCCACCCCTAAAGCGCTTCCGATCTCGATCAGGTCGATGCCCACGTCGTCACATATATATTTCATCTTCCCGATCGCATCTGGGTCGGTAATCCCCAAATTCGTCCCCAGGAGCCCGATGCCTTCATATTCCTGAGCGGCACATAGCCGGGTGCCGTCCGCCTTATGGTAGAGGATTGAACATTGGACTACGCATCCCGGCATACAGCCGTGCATCCTTCCGCCCCGTTCCAGATTCAGCTTTTTTATCGCTTCCCCGCTGACCTGTTGAAAACCGACGGGCCTCCCGGAAGTGTAATTCTGCCAGGGCATCGTTCCCTGATAGCTGTTGGTGGAAACCGCCAGAGGAGTTCCAAACTGGCGGAACAGCCAGCAGGTAACATCTTTATTTATCGTATCGATCCAGGACTTTACCGTCTCTCTGAATTTTTCCTTTTCAGAAATATCCACGGCCGGAGCCCCGGAGGCATCAATCACGATGGCCTTCAGACCCTTGGCAGCCATGACCGCCCCCAAACCCCCTCTGGCGGCATTCCGGGATGGGTCCCCCAACATATCCGAAAAGGAGATGGAAGCGGATTTATATCTCTTCTCCCCCGCGGTGCCTATGGAGACGGTGGAAACTTTTTTTCCGTACTTGTTGCGCAATGCTTCATTCAGAACATAATTTTTCATCCCCCTGTATTCATCCATGGTCCTTCCGGCTTTAGAGTGGGTACCCCCTACATATAGTGGTTGACAGACAT
>JASEHN010000236.1 GCA_030018715.1 Thermodesulfobacteriota bacterium
TGTCGGCCCTTTTGTGACGCGGGATAAAGCTTTGATCTCCATGAAAAAGATAGAAAATAATTATAAATTTAAGGGGATAAAAGTTCTATCCACTTCCGCGGAGGTAAAAGAAAGGGAATCGATCGCCCGGGAGCGGCCAAAGGAAATCCAGCAATTGAATTCTCTTAATGGGGTTGGCATTGAGATTTCAAATGGAAATGGAGTCAACCGCATGGCCAGAATAGTGGGTGGCTATTTGAAAGAAAAGGGACTTACGGTTAGCCGGCTCACGAATGACAAAAATTTCAACCATTCCAAAACAAGAATTTTTTACCTGAAAGGGCATCAAGAGGCAGCCTATCATGTATCCTTAAACCTGCCGGTGCCTAAGAACGTGGAAGAAATAAAACATTTCGACCGGCCAAACATCAAGGTTAAAGTTCTTATTGGCAAAGACCTGGTTATTTCCAAAATATTATTGGAAGAAGGCAAGAAAACATGAGATTTCCGGCCCCCACCATCATTCGTTTTCTGTTGATCTTTGCAGTCATAGCAGGATCATGGGGGTGTGCCGCCCGGAACCCTCAGCAAAATCCTTTTAAAACGAGTGATTATAAAAAAATCATGGCCAGGCAAAAAGCTGAAATCGCCGAAGAGGAGGCGGCTTTAAAAAAAGTTCCGCAGATGGATGCCGAAGGGCACGAGAGATTGGGGGATCAGTATCTCAGCCAGGGTAAAATGGATCTGGCATTCAAGCAATACTATGAAACCCTGCAATTGAACCCCGAGCAGACTCGCACCCGTTACAAAATAGGGCGCCTCTTTCTGGAAAAAGGAATGACCGAGGAAGCAAAAAATGAATTTCGGGAAATCCTGAAAACCAATCCGAATCACGCCCTGGCCTACGAGGGGATGGGGCGGGTATATTTCAACAAGCGCGATTTTACGGAAGCAGGGAAAAATTTTCAACAGGCGATCAAACTTGAATCCGAACTGTGGCAAGCCCATAACTTCCTGGGAATAACCTATGATCACCAGGGGCGCTATGAAGACGCCATAAATCAATACAAGGCGGCCATTGGCCTGAAGCCAAATATTGGCATCCTGTTTAATAACCTGGGAATGTCCCTTTTTTTAAAGGGGGAATACGAGAAATCAGTCCAGGCTTTTGCTCAGGGTTTAAAGATCGAGCCTGCCAACGTTAAAATTTCCAATAATTTATCCCTGGCTTTATGCAAGCTGGGGAAATACGAAGAAGCACTGGAGACCTTTAAAAAAGCCGGGGATGAGGCAGCGGCGTACTACAATCTCGGTTGCATTTATATGATGGAAAATAAATATAACGAGGCCATCGCGGCTTTTCAAAAGGCAATTGAAATCAAACCCGAATTCTATGTCAGCGCCTATGAAAACCTGAACAAGGCCAAGGCGGCTGCGAACACCTCCCCTGCAAAATAATTCTTTTACGGCAAGGTTCTGAATACAGTAGTTGCGACTTGAGCGGACTCTATAACGGACAAAACTGTTCGGGGATAAAGGCCTTTGCCCACGTTGCTTTATAGGCCTTTTTTATTCCAAACCCCGGCCTAAATCAAAAAGAGGAGGAGAAAAATCAGATGAAAGCCAAATTTATCTTCAGTCTATTGGCAGGACTTGTTCTCATCCTTTTTCAGAGCGCCAATGCCGGGAACTACGGGGCGCCTGAGCCATTAGCCAGACCGAGCAGCGTGTCATTGGGAATCGGATATTCTTATTTTGTGGGTAAGATTGAAATAGATTCCCAATTACTTGGGACCCAAAAACATAAATTCGAGCAGAACCAAGTCTATGCCCAGCTTAACGCCGCTTACCAGAACGCAGAGGGGTACATCAGGATAGGTGGCGCGGGTTTTAGGGTCGATGATATATTTATCACCAGCTCTCCTGGCTTTACCCTTAGCGGATTTAAAAATGATTTCAAAGATGACAGCACCCGCGCCTTTGCCGCGGGAGGCGCAAAGGTAAAATTGGATATCAATCCCTATTTCTCCCTTGGGCCATTTCTTCAGGCAAGCATATACGATGACTACAAGGATAGTACAACAGGCACAATGAACGGCGTACAGACGAAGCAGGAAGTGGAAATTGCAGGGTCTTATAAAGTTGATGTGGGCCTTTTTTTACAGGCAAAAATCAACCCAGTCATTTTTTATGCCGGTCCCTTTATCTGCTGGTTTCGTGGAGAAGTAAGATCAACACGCCCCCTTCCCGGGCTATCGGACAAGTTTAAGGAAACAGGAGCTTTCGGCGGCGCCGCCGGCCTGAGAATTAATCTTTTCGGGGGTTTAAACATAGAACTGGAGGCACAATATAGCGAAAAACTGTCTGCGGGCGGGTTCATCAGTTATGCTTTCTAATTTTCATGGTCGCTTGGCTGCCCGCCAAAAATCATAAATTAGCCACAGAGATCACAGAGTTTTAAAACCATGATTAAGAAAAAATAAAGAATAAGTGTCAAACGTCTAAAGTGATCCGCCCAAGGCGGAATAAAGTTTAAAAAAAGAAATTCCTATACAATAAATTTATGTCATTATTTTCTCTTTTTGATGGGTAAGAACTGGTTTTCTTCACCCCCCGCCAGGTAAAGAGATGAGATTTTGATCCTTTGCCGCCATGTCTAATAAGACGGAGGCGGCTGATAATGCCGCTGCAATTGTTCCCGAGGAACTCCTCGAACTTCAATGCGCGGAGCTTGCCCAACACCCGCCCAGGCCGCCACCGCCAGATGTTGAATGGCTTCAACGGAGAAACCCATGAGCTGTGCGCAGATAACATCTACTGCAACCGGATCGCACCCCACGGCCAGGAGCCCATGAGAAACCTGCGTGCCGAAGAGAGGGCCATCGCCTTCCATGCCCACAATGCCGTCGATCACCGCTACCACCGGGGGTAAGATCTGGTAGAGGCCTAAAATGCTTGGGGTAATGCCATTGACGTGGACAATGTTTTTAGGCCAGCCATAGCGCGCTCCCGGCACAACCCCTATCAGGTTCTTCATACTTAATGATACCCCGGCCCAGTGGTGTGTTTTTAATTTCGGAACCGATACAATCATATCGGCCTCGAGCACCTGCCGGGGAAGCCAGAATACCGGCGAACGACGGAGCCAGCCATCTTTCACCGGCACCGGCTGAGGGTCATCATAGTTAAGGTCCACGAAACGCGCTTTCCTCTGCCCCAACACGACTGCCAACCGGCTGGCTTCAACTACAGGCCACGCTTCCCGTCTGAAGCATGGACCATCGCCTACGATAATCTCCCTGGCTCCCCGCTCCACAAGCAGATCAACCACAGCCCCGACTACCTCCGCTGCGGTTGTAACCGGATGTCCATCAATGAAATCCACCAAGTTGGGCTTGACCAGGACACGCTTACCTTTGACATCCGGCATATCTGCCTGCTGCCAGAGGCTCCGCAAACAGGCCAGCTCATCGCCGCCGTAGGCCGGGCACCTGCCCAAAGCAACGATGGCCGGGGGACCGATGAATCGCTTTTTCAGCCCGCGAGCCACCCATCGAAAATACGTTACAATGCCAACCGGAGAAGTTTTCCAATGCAAGAAGGCGATTCCAGCTCCAATGGTCGCCAGGCCTGCCAGGCGCAAAAAGGCACGTCGGCTTATGATCTTTTTGGCCATTTAAAGGCGCCCTCTTCCCGCCATCAAGGCTATGGCGGTGTGATAAGGGTTATGGGACCATCCTCCATCCGGCCCCTGCATTGAATCAAGGCGCGCCCGGGTAGAGGGATCATCATAGCCAAGGACACAGAGCGCCAGGAGCCCCAGAGCCAGGGCCAAAGAACCGCCATCCCTCTGCATTTCGGACCGCAAAATCTTCACGTCTTCTTCCCGGATGATCTGGGGTGATACGCGGGCCAAGGCCAGTAAAACCAAGGCTGTCGGATGGGAGCGGGCATGCAGAGGTAAATTAAACATTATCGGACTGCCAACGTTCCAGCCGCCTCCCGGACAACGACGATCCTGGATATAGCGGAGCGCCTCGTTCAAGCGGAGAGAAGCCTTATCCGTGGAAGCAACCGATTTCAGGGCCAGCATGGTTAAAGCCGTGGGTTCAATCCATGCTGCCTCACCGGGAAGCCACGGCCAACCCTGCAGGGATAAATCAATTGCCAGCTTCTTCCTGGCAGTCTTGATGTCTTCCTCACTAAAATGGAGCTTCTGGACGGCTAAAAGCCACTTTATACCCCGGTTTGTTATATCCTGGGCTTCGCCGCTGGCCGACAATGCCAGTACGGCCCATGCCGTATGCCAGGTGCTTTCATCATCGCTCCGGTTAAAACCCCACCCGCCATCAGGGCGTTGTCCGCTTCGAAGCCAATGGACCGCCTTGCGCCGCGGTTCATCACCCATGGGGCTTTCTCTTATGGCCATTACCACAGCCGCAGTTGGCTCAACTGCGGAAGTTTGCCCGGGAACGTATGCCCACCCGCCATCGGAATTCTGGGTTGAGATCAAAAAGGCTAATGCCCGTGTGTTCATCCTCAGTTTTCTCTATGGTTAAATCATTGATAATGAGAGGCCGTTTTACGGGGGTTCCCTCGCGAGGTCCTCAGCTTAACACCAGCCGTTTAAAAGGCTCAGCTAATTTAATTCCCTGGGAAGCGCCGGCATTTTCCGCCCTCTTCCGCAACCATTCTTCCCATTTAGGCCACTGGGTCACCTGACTCTGATGCTGCCCCAGAGCTCTCATCTTCTTATCCAAAGTTGACCCAATGTCCACCCAGAAATCAGGCTGATCCGAAGCAAAGAGCAGAACTCGGCGAATCCGGCAGGGCTTCAGCCCCTGGTCGATCTGCTCTGAAAAATAGAGTCGATCCCGGGAAGAAATCATGGCGTCCAGCGCCAGAGTCCCACAGGCCCGGTGATCCGGATGCAACTGATAACGCATCCAGGGATCATGGGTAACCAGAACTTCCGGCTGATACTCCCGGATTATCCTGGTCAAGGACCTGCGCTTTTCCATGGTCACCTCCAGCTCGCCGTCCCCGTTATCCAGGAAAAGAACTTTTTCCACTCCCAGCACTTCGGCCGCCCGCAGCTGCTCTTCCCGGCGAAGCCTGGCCAGAGCTTCTCCGGTCATCGCCGGGTCCTGCGTCCCTTTATCTCCCTTGGTTAAAACTACATAGGTCACTTTGACACCAGCCTCGATCCAGAGGGCGATTGTTCCGGCGCACTGGACCTCAGCATCATCCGGATGGGCAAAAATAATCATGGCCTTTTCAAAACGCAAATCTTTCACAAGCCTCCCCTCACTTCTTCGTTAAATTCTTTAACCGCGGAGTACGCTCTGAACCCAGAGAGAAACATAATCAAGATTCGTAACAGTTTAGCCATTTGAAAAAGCTGTCAAATCC
>JASEHN010000237.1 GCA_030018715.1 Thermodesulfobacteriota bacterium
AGCCCCGACATAAATCTTCTCTTTGGGGAGATTTTTCTGGCCATCGTAATTCTCCATTCCTATCAATTTTAATTTCTAATTTCGTAACACTTTAGCTGTTTGAAAATCATCCCGAACAGGGTGATTTTTAAGAGCGTCATTCCTGCGAAAGCAGTCCGCCTCAGGCGGGCAGGATTTTTTCTAATGGGTTCTGGATTCCCGTTTCCACGGGAATGACAAAACGTAGGCTTTTTTCAAAGGGCTAAAGTGATACGAATTCTCTATTTTTTTGCTTGACAATTTAGCTCTAAATATGTATGCAATGGGTTGTAAAACCCATCCAATTTAGAAATTAACCCCTTCTCACCCGATCGGGGAGAGAAATTGTTGTGTCTTTGGGGAGGGGGCGTTTTATTGCTCCCCTCCATATGACGAGCTGGTGGCCAGGGTCGGCCCTCAGAAACCACCAGTTAAGCGAGGTTAACGCTTGATGCCTAATATGCGAAACTCGCTTGGTAGACTTGTTCTTTTTCTTACCTGGTTGTTACTTCGTGGAATCGCCTGCCAAGCTGATCGTAGCCTCTCTCTTAGATGCTTTAAGAAAATTTCATTCAATAATTGGGTAGGGCTGTAAAGGCCTTGAAATCAACAAACCTATACTCAAGGATAGGAATTGGTGTGAATCTTTTGATAGGCAGGGCTGAGAGCAATCCAGTAGGCCGGGAACAATAATAATATTATTCTGGATGATGAGGTCAAACCGAGGGATCAGCTCCAAATAAGGGGGAGAAGATGGGAAAAACAATTAAATGGCTGGTCATTATAGCAGTGGTTATATTCGCCGCCATCATAGGGTACTCAATGATTCTTGCTCCAATTTTGCATAGGGGATGGACAGGTTAAGAAATTCGCCTTCCTGATGGAGGGGAAGGGAAACTTCATTCACCCAACAAAGATTCTACCAAGGCCAGGGGGTAGAGCCTATTCCTTTGAGTAGGAGGGAAAGGGGTTTCCCCCGATGGAGGAAAGGAGGTGGTGGAAGGAACAAGAAGAACATTTTTTAAGATGGAAGGGCGGTTGTTTGCTTGGCCGCAGTTGAACAACTTTCAATAATTGAAAGGAGGTTGAAATATGGCTGAGCTAAAGGTGGATCATGGTATGATGCCTGATTGGGGAAGGGCAGACCTGCCCGCTCCACCACCAATTAGTGCCAAAAATGTGTGGGCTGTCGTCGGACCGGGGACCATCGCTTTGAGCATGTCCATCGGTAGCGGCGAGTGGTTGATGGGCCCGGCTCTGGGCGCGAAATTCGGGCCCGCGATCCTTTGGATTACGACGGTGGCAGTCATCCTGCAGGTCATTTTGAATATGGAATTTGCGCGCTACGTGATGTACACGGGGGAGACCTGTTTTTCAGGGTACATGCGCTGCCGTCCGGGCCCCAGGTTTTGGGGTTGGCTCTATGTTATTTTTGGATTTTTCCAGGTAGGCTGGCCGGGATGGGCCGGGGGCGCTGCCGCGGCTCTATTCGCTGCATTTATCGGCAAACTCCCTGGAGCTCCGGACAAAGGAACGCTCATGGCCTTCACCTATTTAACTTTTGGCCTGACCGTGTTGTTTTTGCTCTGGGGAGGAACGATACAACGGGGTTTGGAAAAGATCATGACCGTGATGGTCATCGGAATCTTCGCTGGCTTGCTTGTGTTTAACCTGGCCTTTGTGGATGCGGCCACCTGGTGGAGGGTATTCAAAGGGCTCTTCTCTTTCGGCGTTATCCCCAAAGGCGTAGACGTGCTCCTTCTAGGGGCTTTCGCCGCGTATTCCGGAGCCGGGGGCATGGGCAACATCTGGACGGCCAGCTGGTTGAGGGATAAAGGTTATGGAATGGGGAGCCTGGTGGGGGCCATTCCCAGCGCCATCGGAGCAAAAGAAATTAAGCTCTCTCCCCTCGGAACCATCTTTGATCCCAATAAAGGGAGCAATATGGCCAACTGGAAAACCTGGTGGAAGTATCTCTGGTGGGATCAGGGGGCGGTTTTTGGAGGCGGGTGTATCGTCGGCATGTACCTATGCGTCCTGATTGCCGTGGCCATCATTCCTTTCGGCACGAGTGTCACGGGCATAGCTGCTGGAGCCTATCAGGCTGAATACATGATGAAATTCTGGGCTCCGCTTTGGTTCCTGGCCCTTTTTGTCGGTTTCTGGATCCTTTACGGCACCCAGCTTGCGGTCATGGACGGGTATGTGCGCGTGGTCACGGACATTGTCTGGTCTTCCACCAAGAAGCCCCATACCTGGAAGGCCGGGCCCAAGGCCGTCTACTACCTCGCCTTGCTGATCTTTGTGGCCTGGGGCTGCATTGCCATTAACCTGGCCGCGCCGATGGTGCTCATCATGATCGGGGCCAACATGGCCGGATTAATCTTCGTCGTGAGCTCTATCCAGCAGTTGGTGGTGAACAACACCATGCTGCCCAAGGAAGTGAGGCCTCCACTCTGGAGGAATATCGGCCTGGTCTGCGTCGCCATCTTTTACTCCTTTTTTGTGCTGGCTTTGGTGGGCAAGCAAACCGGTTGGTGGTCATTTGTTTAAGCCGTGAAAGGCTACAATAAAAAAGGGGTGCGCATGCACCCCTTTTTTGTTAGACTCGGCAGAAAGGTACTCACAATTCATCTCCCTCCCGGGAGATTGGTTCGTAATCCCTCTTGGTCATGGCGAGCAACCGAAGGGAGCGTGGCCATCTCATAATTTTTAAATCTTTTTTAGATTGCTTCGGTCGTTTCATTCCCTCGCAATGACATGGCGACACAATTTCGGAGGGGAACGAGATCATATTATGCAGGGATTAAAAGAAAGTAAGTGGGGATGGTTGTGGTTGAAAAGGATATTGGGCCTGGAGCCTAACTGGGTCAGGCTGGTTAGTGCCCGGATCAGTGCCGACGAAGACTACATGTTCTTCGTCTCCCTCACCCGCCACCACTCACAGGTACAGCCGTTCGAATACGTCCGCCTTCTGCTCTATTATTACGCCAGGGTTTTGTTTCTTTTTGATCCAGCGAATGAACAGATGGTTCAATCCGCCCAGGGGCTGATCCAGATGATGCGGGCAATCTTCAGAAGAAGGGTTGATGCTGACTGCGATGTCCTGCAAAGGGCCGGGATCGATAGAGCGATGACCCTCGTTGCTTCTGAGCCGCAAAAGAACCGCAGGGAGATTTTCACTACTCTGTATTACCTCAGTAAGGGGGGACTGTACTTGAAGGCCGGCATCCCCAAAGATGCATCTATTCAGCACATGGTCTATTCTGTGCCGGCCATGTTGCAATCTATCCTACCCCACCTGGATGGTCGCAGTCTCAATGTCCTCAATTACGCAGTGCCCAAGATGCAAAACGCCTATCACGCGGGAAAGAGCTTTTCCGAACTGCGCAATATGTCAGAAATTCCTACTGAGGCTTTCAATTCGGCCGCCAAGCTTTTTGGGCAACCGCCTTCCCATCTTGGGAGTTAGGCCGCGATGATTATTTCCTTACGGGGAATTGAACTTCGATGAGGAACTCTGGGAGATTCCCCTCGACTTCCCCAATCCTTTCGGGGTAAATTTCTCGTGCAGATCCAGCAATGCGGTAGCCGTTGTCCTCAATCCACTTTAGAATCGTGTTATAAGTATCCGCCAGTTTTCCGATGGGGCCAGTGTGGGTAATGCAGGCGAAGGCTCCCTTTCCCAGTTCCTTACTTTTTACCCCTCCTTCCTCTTTGAATTTCCCGGATATGGGCAGGCAAACTTCATATTTTGCTTTTTGGGGATTAAATGACTTGGGGTCGTCATGGAACAATCCCATGGCAGCTCCAGTAACTTTTACATTCTTTCCCTTAAGAAATTGGTAGAGTCGCTCTATGGCTTTTCCTACCTCTCCGACGGGCCCTTCTTTTTCTATGGAGGCGACTTTAATACCCATTAAGAACTTGATGGAGACCTCAGACATATAAATTAACCTCCTTTCTTTATATTACACTCCCATACCCTTCCTGAGCAGCTTCTACGATGGCCCGCAGGTTGCGAAGAGGAGTCTGCAGAGGCACGGCGCATTCTGGAGCAATGATATCCACGCCCGCTTCGATGCTGTAACGCACCTGTTTGCGGACATCTTCAGGGGTTCCCCGCAATAGCGTGGTGGCATTATTAATATTCCCGACCAGGGACATCTCGCGGTTTACCACTCTTACGGCTTCTTGCGCGTCCACCTGCCATTCGAAGTGATAGCCGTCAAAGCCAGCCTCCACAAACATGCGCAGCCGGTCCGCGCAGTTTCCGCAGATATGCAGGATCAATGGCCCGCCGATCCGCTGTACCAGTTCTTTATGCACCGGCAGAAGAAATTTTTCATAGGTCTTGGGGCTGACCAGGTCTCCGGTGGCATGGTCGGCCAGGACAACCACGTCCGCTCCTGCCTGGAACTGGGCTTTAGCGAAAAGTATCGAGACCTCTTTTAAAACCTCCAGGAAGCGGCGCACTTTATCCGGCTCGGTTATGGCCCAGAGGAGGAAATTTTGCGTCCCGGCCATGTGATAGGAAATGGTCCAGGGGCCCATCACTTTCCCCACGATGGCCACTTCGTCGCCGTATTGCCTGCGGAGGATGTTCAAGGCTTCCAGCACGACCTTCATGGAGGGTTTTTCCAGGATATTTTCAGGAATGATTAAGTCCTCGACACGCTGGAAGGGGTGGGTGCGGGCATCGGGCATCATGGAAGGGCTTCCCCAATCCATATCGCACCCGAGGGCCGCGGCCTCTTGCTGAACGCTGAATTCAGGCATGATGGAATCGAAGCCGAGAATTTCATGCCCGGCAGCGGCCAGTTCAGCCATCAGCTTTGCCTCCAGGTGGGCCTGGGGAAAGAAAACTCCGGTTTTCTCCATCAGCTCCTGGCTGACGATGGAGGTGGGATTGCCAACCGAAGGCCTGTCCCCCTTGCGTCCGCCAAACAGCCCCGACATAAATCTTCTCTTTGGGGAGATTTTTCTGGCCATCGTAATTCTCCGTTCCTATCAATTTTAATTTCTAAATCCTAAACCTAAAAATTGCATAAAAAATACCGGCAACCTGCCCCCCTCACCCCGCCCTCTCTCCGCCTGAGGCGGAAGAGGGGAAGGGTGAGGGGAAAATTTCGAATGGCAGGTAGAATTCACCACCAGTGGATTCTTGGCTTTATCATGAAAACCATTTTTTGAAAGCTCAGGACTGCGCGATAAATCATTTTGACCTCAGCTTTTTTGCAACTATAGGGTAAACTCTAAACGGGAAAGGTTATCCTTTTTGAACGTTCGATATTTGGATTTTGAATTTGTTGTAACAATTTAGCGTTTTGATCCGCCTCAGGCGGACCAGATCCGCCTCAGGCG
>JASEHN010000238.1 GCA_030018715.1 Thermodesulfobacteriota bacterium
GGTCTTTAGAAAACGCCGTGGTGATCGATGATCGCCGGGTGATCAATGAGGGGGGGTTGCGCTTTACCGACGAATTCGTCAGGCATAAAATATTAGATTCAATCGGGGATCTTTGGTTACTGGGAGCGCAGGTGATCGGACACTTCATCGGTTATAAATCTGGACACACCCTCAACCACAAATTGATCCATAAACTCCTTGCCCATAAAGATTGGTGGGAAATCCTGGAGTTTTCCAGCGAGGAAGAGCTCCGTAAGCTACAGATTAAGCCCCCTACCCATGATTTTTTAAGCTGAAACCCGGAAGGATTGATCCTTCGGAAAAAAGTAGGCCCCTCAAAACGGAATTCTCCGTTGAGGAGGTGCCGCACTTCATCACTACCTAAAACCAAATCATCATTGCCTTTTTCAACTTCCCTGGATAAGATATCTTAAACGTTCAAGGAAGGTTAAACGGACGGAAAACCTGAAGAAGAAGGCAGGTTCGGATGCATCTTAAAGCCGTGGAGGAGCAAAAGAAAAGCAGAGAGCAAAGCCGCCGCCGCCGGGAGATCATCATCATATTTTGCCTCCTGGGCGTTATCGGTTTGCTTTTTTTATTCCAAACCCACATAGCCACCTGGAAGGTGGAAGCCCCCTTTCCGAGTAATATTCTGGTCATTTCGCTAATTGGCCTGAATATCCTCCTGCTTCTCCTCCTGCTCTTTCTCATCCTGCGCAATGTCGTCAAGCTAATTTTTGAAAGAAAAAAGAGGGTCCTGGGCTCCAAACTAAAAACCAAGCTGGTTCTGGCCTTTATCACCCTCTCTCTGGTTCCAACAATTCTTCTTTTTTTTACCGCCACCTATTTTATTACCAGCAGCATCGAAAGCTGGTTTAGCGACCAGGTGGAAGGATCGCTGCATGAATCTCTGGTGGTCGCTCAGCTTTATTACCAGAATACTACCCAAAACGCCCTTCATTATGCCCGGCAGATCAGTCAGGGGCTGGATCAGCCGCGCTTGCTGGACGGGCGCAACCAGGCGCTTTTATCCGCGTATTTAAACAATAAACGGGCGGAATACAACCTGGAAGCTGTGGGGGTCTTTGTGAAACAATCAGGAAAGGCGGAGGTGGTCTATGGGCCTAACGTACCGCCGGCCAGTTTTCCCGCCCTGGAAACGAAAATTCTTCAGGAGGCCCTGCGGGGAAAAGAAACGACAAAGATTCAGTCTATCGGGCGGGGAGACCTAATCCGGGGCCTTGTGCCCATGTTTTCCCTTCAGAATCCCCGTGAAATAATCGGTGTTTTAGTGGTAGACTATTTTGTCCCCCAAAGTCTGGTCTCGCGAATTTCGGAAATATCAGCCGCTTTCGAAGAATACAAACAACTCCGGATGATCAAGCACCCCATCCGATCCAGTTATATAGCCACCCTCTCCCTGGTCACTCTGTTGATCATTTTTGCAGCTATCTGGTTCGGGCTTTTCTTAGCCAAAGGCATTACCGACCCGATCGAGAAACTTGCTGAAGGAACGCAGAAGATTATCCGGGGGAATTTGGACTTTCAAATCAGCAAGACCTCCGAAGATGAATTCGGGACTCTGGTGGATTCGTTCAACCGCATGACCCAGGATTTGAAAGAGAGCAAGAACCAGGTGGAGAAGGCCCACGCCGACTTAAGCAAGAGCAACATAGAGTTGGAGCAAAGGCGCAGATATATGGAAATCGTTCTCCGGGATGTGGAGGCGGGAGTGATTTCCATAGATACGGAGGGCAGGATCCGCACCATCAATAAATCTGCGGAAAAGATCCTGGGAATTCGCGCTGAAAGAGTGCTGGGGAGAAACTACCAGGAGGCGCTTAAGAGCGAACACGTGATTCTGGCGGAAGAGCTGTTCAAGGCAGTCAATCAAGCTGAAAAACATTCCATCACCCGGCAGATAAAACTGACTATGCGTAACGAAACTCTAACTCTTTTACTGAAAGTGGCCATCTTGCGCGATGAAGAGAATCGTTACCTGGGCATGGTAGTGGTGCTGGACGACCTGACCCAATTGCAGAAAGCTCAAAGGGCGGCAGCCTGGCGGGAAGTTGCCCGGCGCATCGCCCATGAAATCAAGAATCCTTTAACCCCCATTCAACTTTCTGCCGAGAGGCTGCGCAGGCGGTATTTGAGTCAATTTGCCGAGAACGGGGCGATTTTCGATGAATGCACCAAAACCATCATTACCCAGGTGGAAGAGTTGAAAAACCTGGTCAACGAATTTTCCAGCTTCGCCCGGATGCCGGCAGCCAATCCGGCTCCGAATCATTTAAACGAGATTATCCGGGAAGCGATGGTCCTATATGAAGAAGGGCACAAACAGATCGTTTTCGAATTCAAACCCGACGACCAAATTCCGGTCTTCAACCTGGATAAGGAGCAGATAAAAAGGGTGATGGTGAACCTTTTGGAGAATGCCGTGGCTGCTGTTAATACGGGCAGCCCGGAAAAAAGGAACGGACAAATTACCGTGGAAACCCATCTGGATCTCCTGATGAACCTGGCTCAGGTAGAGGTGGCGGACAATGGCTGCGGGGTTTCTCCGGAAGACAAACCTTTACTCTTTGAGCCTTATTTCTCGACCAAAGCTTCCGGTACGGGACTGGGTTTAGCCATCGTGAACACGATCATCTCGGATCACGATGGGTACATCCGGGTGAAAGATAACTTCCCCAGGGGGACACGCTTCATCATTGAATTGCCGATCAAACATTAAAAAAGAAATCTTGACGCGGAAGCGCTAATCGTATGAGCAAACAAATCTTAGTGGTAGATGACGAAGAACGGATCAGGCAGTCGCTGACCGGCGTTCTAAAAGACGAGGGATACGAGGTCCTGGAAGCCAAGGATGGAGCCCAGGCCGTAAAGCAAATAGAGAATGATCCACCCGACCTGGTGCTTCTGGACATCTGGATGCCGGGGATGGATGGCATAGAGACCCTGGAGCGGATGAAAGCCCAAATTCCTAGCCTTCCGGTAATCATGATCTCGGGTCATGCCAACATCGAATTAGCCGTGAAGGCCACAAAGTTAGGGGCTTTTGATTTCATAGAAAAGCCGCTATCCCTGGAAAAAGTCCTGTTGACGGTTAGCAATGCTCTGGTGGTATCCAAGTTAGAGCAGGAAAACCGGGCTTTGAGGCAGGAGGTCCAGAAAAAATACGAGATCGTGGGAAATTCTATGGAAATCCAGCAACTCAAAGAGCAGATGAAAATTGTCGCTCCGACCAACGGATGGGTGCTGATCAACGGGGAAAACGGCACGGGAAAGGAATTGGTCGCCCGGGGGATTCATCAGCTTAGCTTGCGGGCCGACAAGTCTTTTGTGGAGGTGAATTGTGCGGCTATTCCTGAGGAGCTGATCGAAAGCGAGCTCTTTGGCCACGAGAAGGGTTCATTTACCGGGGCCCTGACCAAACGCCGGGGGAAGTTCGATCTGGCCAATGAAGGAACAATCCTCCTGGACGAGATTGCTGATATGAGCCTGAAGACCCAGGCCAAAATTTTGCGCATCCTCCAGGAACAAAGATTTGAACGGGTAGGGGGGACGGAGATGATCTTCGTGGATGTGCGGGTGATTGCCGCCACCAACCGGGACCTAAAAGAAGAGATTCAAAAAGGACGGTTCCGTGAAGACCTTTATTATCGACTGAACGTCATTCCCCTGGTGGTTCCCTCACTAAGAGAACGGAAGGCCGACATTCCCATCTTAGTGGATCATTTCATCGTTGAATTCTGCCGGGAGAATCACAAAGAAGCGAAAAAAATCTCACCGACAGCCATGGACCTGCTCATTTCTTATTCCTGGCCCGGTAATGTTCGGGAATTAAAAAATGTTGTAGAGCGTATGGTGATCATGACCCGGGGCCCCATGATCGAAACCAAAGACGTTCCCGATCCGGTGCGCGAGCAGCGCAAGGCCCAGCCGGAATTATCCTTTTTGGATTACTCTTTGCTGAAGGATGCCCGTAGAGAGTTCGAGAAAAAGTTCATCATGAAGAAGCTTATGGAGAATGAGGAGAATATTTCCAAGACCGCTGAAATGATCGGGATCGAACGCAGCAACTTACACAGAAAGATCAAAAATTACGGGATCGAAATGAAGAAAGGGCCTTGAAGAGTTTGTTAGAGGAGCGGGAACGGTTTAAATGACCATAGAAGAAGGCTGGGATTTAAATAATAAAAAAGGTAAGGAAAAAATGGCACCGAAAGTTTTGGTAACGAGAATAATTCCTGAAAGGCCGCTGGCCCTTCTGAAAGAGAAGGCCGAGGTGAGCATCAATTTGGAAGACCGGGCCATGCCCGCCGAAGAAATGATCGTTCAACTTCCCGGGAAAGTTGCTCTGCTGTCCATGGGAGGGGATCCGATTTCGGCCAAAGTTCTGGAAGCGGGGAAAGAATTGAAAATCGTAGCCAATGATGCCGTTGGCTTTAATAATATCGACCTGGCCGCGGCGACGCGCTGGAAAATTGCAGCCACCAACACACCCGAAGTGCTCACGGATACCACTGCGGATTTAACTTTTGCCTTGATCCTGGGGGTGGCCCGGAGGGTGGCGGAAGCAGACCGCTTCGTGCGCGCCGGGAAATGGGTGGGATGGAAACCGGACCTCTTTTTAGGGAGCGATATCCATGGAAAGACTTTGGGGATCATTGGATTTGGCAGGATCGGAATGGCCATGGCCCAGCGAGCCCTGGGTTTCAATATGCCGATACTATACACAGATGTCCGCCCCATTGAGCGAAGCGTGGAAGAGCGATACCTGGCGAAGTTTGTCTCCCTAAAAGAGCTATTGCGGGAAGCGGACTTTATAACCTTACATGTCGCTTTGACTCCTGAGACAATCCATCTAATTGGCCGGGAAGAATTGGGCATGATGAAGAGAACCGCTTTTCTGATCAACGCTTCCCGCGGACCTGTAATAGATGAAAAGGCTCTGGTGGAAGCCTTAAAGTCCGGAATGATTGCCGGGGCGGGCCTTGACGTGTTTGAAGAAGAACCCCGGGTAACTCCCGAACTCCTTCTGATGGATAACGTTTTACTTCTTCCCCACATTGGCAGCGCCACTTTCGAGACGAGAGAGAAGATGGCCTTGGTCGCTGTGAACAACATTCTGTCTGTTCTCCGCGGAGAGATCCCGCCCAACATCCTCAACCCGGAAATTTACCGATAATCTGGCCAACCATGGCGTGCTGACTTAATAGTTCATTCCTCTATGTTCTTTTTATGTGTCATCTGTCGGTGGAAAATTATTGAAAGGACTATATGAGGCTGCTTTAAGGTAAGCGCCTCCTCAAACCCACAATCTAATTTCTTTAGCGAATGCCACCAAACTTGATTGTATAGAAAATTCCTTT
>JASEHN010000239.1 GCA_030018715.1 Thermodesulfobacteriota bacterium
ACCCCATGGAGCACCTGACTCTGCCCGTAGGCAGTTACGATCTCTCGGACATCCAGGATGGTATTCATATTTCTTCTCCCAGATAGATATCTCGAACTTCTTGATTACCCCGAATCTCATCGGGCTTTCCCTCTGCGAGGATTTTTCCCCTGTTCATCACCACGATCCGATCGGAGAGAGCGAAGACTACATCCATATCATGTTCAACGATCACAAAAGTGGTTTTCCTTTCCGCAGCCAGTTTTTTCACCAGCTCCAGGACCTTGATTCTTTCGATGGGGTTCATGCCCGCGGAAGGCTCGTCAAGAAAGCAAAGCTGGGGATCCGTGGCCACGGCGATCCCCAACTCCAGTAGCCTCTGATCACCATGGGACATCTGGCTGGCCGGGTGATCCTTCTCTTTCCAGAGCCATACTTCGTTCAGGATCTTTTCTGCCTCTTCGACGGCTGCCTTCTGGCTTTTTAAGGAGGAAAAGGGGTTGGAGTTTTTGTTGAGGCGGGATAGAACGGCGAGGAGAATGTTTTGAAAAACGGTCATGCGGGGAAAGATATTCATGACCTGGAAAGATCGACTGATCCCGATCTTCACCCTCCTATGTGGTTCCCACCGGGTGATCTCGGTATCCCGGAAAAAAATCCGGCCCGTATCCGGGAGCAGGTATCCGGAAAGAAGATTGATGAGCGTGGTCTTGCCTGCGCCGTTGGGCCCGATGACGGAGGTGAAGAGTCCTTGCTGTAAATTTAGATTTACGGCGTGAACCGCAGCCATCTCTCCGAAATACTTTCCCAGATCTTCGGTGCGGATGATTGGCTTCACCTCTGACCTCCTTTGCCATAAAACATGCTCACCACTCCACCCCGGAATCCCAGGACCAACACTACGACGATCACCCCGAGACAAATCAGCCAATATTCCGTGAAGCGGACGATAATGTCCTTTAAGATGTAAAACAAAGCGGCCCCGACAATGGGTCCGGCAAATGTGTAAATCCCTCCCAGAAGCGTGGCCAGTACAGGTTCAGCGGAATGGCTCCAGTGGGCCACAGGAGGGGTTACCGTACTTTCCAGGGGCGGGAGAAGAGCTCCGGCCAAACCGGCATACAATCCGGCGATGGTAAAAGAGATCAACCGGTAGTTGCGCACGGATATACCCACACAGGCCGCCCGCGTCTCGCTATCGCGTATCCCCTGTAAAGTCAGTCCCAAGGGCGAGTGCACGATCCGATAAAATAAATAGACTGCCAGAATAGTGAAAACCAGGACCACGTAATAATAATTTTCCATCGGGGTCATGTTGATGCTGAAAAGACCGGGGACCTCCAAAGGAGCGCGGGGAATCCCTACCAACCCATCATCACCCCCGGTCATGTCCCGCCATTTCCAGGCCAGAGAAAAAATCATCATCCCGAAGCAAAGAGTGAGCATAGAAAAATAGATGCGCGTGTGCCGGATGCTGAGAAGGCCCAGGAGCAAAGAAATTACCCCCGCAACGGCCACGCCCCCTAATATCCCCAATAGTAGGGAAGGGGCGGCCATAAGAATCTTAGCGCAGGCATATGCTCCCACCGCAAAAAAGCCGGCCTGCCCGAAAGAAAGTAACCCCGTGTAACCCAAAAGGAGGTTAAACCCGAGGGAAAAAAGGGAAAGGAGCATAATATGGATAGTCATGTAAAGCGTGTACTTACCGACGAATAAGGGCAGCAACCCCAGAAGGACAACCAGTAAAAGAAGCGCTAATTTTTTCATGGCTCACCCCCCAAACAGCCCCTTAGGTCTGACTATCAAAACTACCGCCATAGTTACAAAGATCAGGAAGAGCTCAAAAACCGGGAACAGAAGGATGCCGTAAGCGCTGAGTAAGCCTACGATGACGGCCCCGACGAAAGCTCCTTTCAAATTTCCCAGTCCGCCAATAACCGTAATGATAAAGGCTTGGATGATCATCGCCGCCCCGATCCCGGGGGCTACTACCCGCACCGGAGTTCCCAATGCTCCCCCCAGGGCAGCCAGCATGGCCCCCAAGACAAAAACTCCGGTGAAGAGCGTGGGGATATTGACGCCGATGGCGCTGGCCATCTCCCGGTCAGAAGCCGAGGCGCGCACCATTCTGCCCCACCAGGTTTTTTCGAAGAGAAGCCAGAGAACCACAGCCACGAGCAACCCGGACCCGATGATAAAAACATTATAAAAAGGGAAAAGTCTTCCAAAGACCGAAAAGGTCCCTTCAAAAAAGCTGGGCATGGCTGGAATTTTGGCTACTCCTCCCCAGACAATCTTCACCGCATCATCGAATATGAGGATGAAGCCAAAAGTCAGGAGGAGTTGATAGGCGTGATCCAAATGATAAATGTGGCGCAAAAAAAGCCGCTCCATCAGATAACCCACCACCCCTACAGCGAGGAGGCTTAAAGCAATGGCCAGCCAGAAATTTATTCCCCAGAGCCCATAGAAAGTGAATGCAAAGTAAGCTCCCAGCATGAATAAACTTCCATGGGCAAAATTGAGGACACCCAGGACACCGAAGACGATGGTCAACCCTGAGGCCAGAAGCCACAGGTACATGGCTAAGCTAAGGCCTACCAAACCCTGGAAAGCTAAAGTCTCCATTTCTTCCAGCCCCTTTTTGGCTTTTCTGGGGGAGCCATCTGTTTTCGGCCCCCCCAGTCTAATTAATGATCACTTGCCGATGGCGATTGGCGTAAAAGGAGGATAACGGTAATAGGTTTTTGCCGGTATCACTTTCAAATCGCCAATGATCGGAATGGGGTAATTCGGGTCTTTTACTATTTTTCCTCCGGGAACGTCATATACCGCCTGGTGATCTTCTGGCCGGAATAATCTTTTTCCACCAGGGGTCATGATTTCCATTCCTTCAATCGCTTTGATGAGATCATCTGTTTTCAGACTTCGAGTTTTTTCCACGGCAGCCTTAAAAACGTAGATGGTGGAATAAGCTGTTTCCGCGGAATAGTTGGGAAGTCGATTCCAACGTTTGCGGAAGTCGGCTACAAACTTTTTGTTTTCAGGGGTATCAGGGTAATTGTGGATGTAACGAGCGGTAGCCCATAATTTATCTTTGAATTTGCCTCCCTCCACCTCTCTGGAAATCCCTTCCAGTAAATCCACGGATCCGCCCATGCATTGAAACCAGGCCTGGATCTTATCGAAAACTCCCAGCATAAGCGCCTGCCGAAGAAGCATGACTCCTTCCCCGGCCCAGGGAGTGGCATGGATGGCATCGGGATTCGCGGCCATCACCGCTGCAATATGCGGAGAAAAATCCATCGTCCAGAAAGGAGCCCAGGCAATGGAAACAAATTCCACGTCCGGACGGTATTTTTTCAGAGTGTCCTTGAAGAGGGCCCAGGTGGAGTATCCATACTCGTAATCACAGTGGATTCCAGCCCATCTTTTAATATTGGGAAATTCTTTAAAAATGTGGGAGGCCAGGATGGACTCCTGGTAAACGGGGACAGAAATGCGGAAAATTTGTTTAATTCCTTTGCCGGCCACCAGCTCTTCGGTCAATCGGTGAGTGGAGGCATGGACAAACATACAAACGCGGTCTAATTCCGGAAGAATGGGTCCTACGGCCATGGCGCTGCCGCTGGAGTCCACCCCGAAAAGAAGATGAGCTCCCCAGTCGGTGGCCAAATACCTGGCATTTTTAACTGCCACCGCCGGCTTAAGTTCTTCGTCCATGAACTTCATTTCCAGCTTACTCCCCAGAACTCCGCCTTTGGCGTTGATCTCTTCAATGGCCAGCGTGGAACCAGCGAGAATTTGCCAGCCATAATCGGCGTGGGCGCCTGAGGTGACCCCCTGCCCACCGATTTTGATGACATCGACCCCCAAGACTTTTTTCTTGGGTTTGGCTTGCGCTGTGGCTTTCTCTTTTTGCTGGGCTGCCAGTTCCGTCATGGGGAATCCCAATGTTATTCCGCCGATTCCGGCAGCGGTTGCCGCTTTCAAAAACGCCCGGCGACTGATCTTCTTGCTTTCGCTCATCGATCCCTCCTCTCTTAGTCTCGAGTTTCGGGTTTCATATTCCCAGTTTCAAGTTTTTACTGCAGGGTTTAAGGTTTCCCTAAAACTTCGCGACCCTAAATCACGGATTTTCACCCACCGAAGACTCTTCATCACCTCCTTTCCCATCTCTATCTTTACATTTTAGGTTTTACTTTTTACGCCTTGCGCCTCACGCCTTACGTTTTATACGTTATACGCTTTACCACATTACGCTTTACGTTGCAATACCTTCGCCGCCTCTTTGGCAAAGTAGGTCAAAATCAGGTCGGCTCCGGCTCGTTTGATGGAAGTCAGCACCTCCATCATCACCCGTTCTTCCTCCAGCCAACCGCGCTGAGCTGCGGCTTTGATCATGGAATACTCCCCGCTGACGCTGTAAGCTCCTACGGGAAGGTTGATCTCTTCCCGTACGGCGCGGATAATATCCAGGTAGGCCAGTGCGGGTTTGACCATGATAATGTCCGCCCCTTCCTGAACATCGAGACAGGCCTCCCGAAGAGCCTCGCGGGGATTGGCCGGGTCCATCTGGTAAGACCGTCGGTCTCCAAACTGGGGGGTCGATTCGGCAGCTTCGCGGAAAGGGCCATAGAAACCCGAGGCATGCTTGGCCGCATAGGACATGATGGGAATATTCTCAAATCCATTTTGGTCAAGAATCTCCCTGATCGCCTTTACCCTTCCGTCCATCATGTCTGACGGGGCGACCATATCGGCGCCGGCTTCGGCGTGGGAGAGGGCCATTTTCGCCAAAAGCTCAAGAGTGGCATCATTATCGACCTGATCCTTCACCACCACCCCGCAATGACCATGGCTGGTATATTCACATAGGCAGACGTCGGTGATAACCGCCATATCCGGCAGCCTGTCTTTGATGGCCCGGATGGCCTGCTGGATAATCCCGGAACGAGCATAGGCTTCAGAGCCCCGGGGGTCTTTCTTTTTGGGTATGCCAAAAAGGATGACTGCTGGAATTCCCAGGTTGAAAGCCTCTTCCGCTTCTTTGACAGCCAGGTCCACGGACAACTGGGCGATCCCGGGCATAGAGCAAATCTCGTTTCGGACTTTTCGGCCGTGGATGGCAAAGAGAGGATAGATGAAGTCATCCACGGATAATTTGGTCTCACGGACCATTCTCCGTAAAGTCTCGTTTTTCCGCAACCGCCTTGGACGATAAACGGGGAAATACATAGGAAACTCCGTTTCTTGATTTCGGAATGCGGAATGCGGATTTCGGAATGAAAAATAATCCAAAATTAATAAGGTTCTTGCAAAAGTCCTAAACACCGTCATTTCCGCGAAAGCGGGAATCCAGGGCAGCCTGAAAAATCTGGATTCCGGGTCGCGCTT
>JASEHN010000240.1 GCA_030018715.1 Thermodesulfobacteriota bacterium
TTCTTTACCCAAGATCGGACCTTATTAGAGACTGTTACGATAAAAACAAATTTCCTTTTAAATTCCGTAAAATAATCCAGATTTTTGATGAGCACAATAAAACGATAAATTGCTCTAATCTAGACCAAAATTTTTCCGGGCAAAAAGATAACTCGTTGAAAATTGACGGTTCTTTTACCCGGCATTATTTTTTAGGACTTATTTTTCGTTTTTTATCGTAACAGTCTCTAATAGCTAAAGGCTAATTGCTAATAGTACCCCGCCGCAGGCGGGGTCACGGAGAGATGACCGAGCTGGCCGAAGGTGCACGACTGGAAATCGTGTGTCCCGCCAAAAGCGGGACCGTGGGTTCGAATCCCACTCTCTCCGCCAGAAAATTTGCTACGCAAATTTTACCGGTAGCTATTGGCTTTTAGCTGGTGGCTTAAAAAATTGGAATTCTAAAGGCAAATACAGACAAGGTAAAGGTTAAATAGCGGCTATTAGCCTTTAGCTGGTGGCAGAATTCTAAAGGGCAAAATAATATAAGGTTGAAAGCTAAAAGCTAATAGCCAAAAGCCAAAAGTATTTTGCCCTTGGCAAAATCTATGATAGCCGGGTCCTGCGCAACGGAAAGTTACCAACCCCGTCAGGTCCGGAAGGAAGCAGCGGCCGTAACCACCTCCGTGTGCCGCAGGGGTGCCTGGCTATCACCCAGAAAATTTGCAGGCCAAATTTTACATTTAACTTCTGGCCTGTAGCCCATAGCTTTAAAGACTGAGACTTTGTTCATGATGGAAATTTTTGGCACCGAACCTTAAAAGACAACCGCTAATCGTTGATCGTTAAAGGTATCGAGCCGCGGGCGAGATCTGTGATATGTCCTACTTAGTCCTGGCCAGAAAATGGCGGCCTCAAACCTTTGAGGATGTCATCGGGCAAAGACCCATTACTCAGGCGCTGCAGAATGCTATCGGCACGCAGCGGGTAGCGCACGCCTACCTGTTTGCCGGGCCGCGGGGCGTGGGCAAAACGTCTGTCGCCCGGATATTGGCCAAGGCCCTCAACTGCCAGGAGGGCCCCACTAAACAGCCTTGTGATCGTTGCTCTTTCTGCCAGGAAATCCGCACGGGAATTTCGTTGGACGTAGTGGAGATTGACGGCGCCTCCAACCGGGGGATCGATGAGATTCGGGAGCTGCGTGAAAACGTCAGATACCTCCCGGCCAAGAATCGCTATAAGGTTTACATCATCGACGAAGTCCACATGCTTACTGAACCGGCCTTCAACGCTCTCCTTAAAACCCTGGAGGAGCCTCCGCCTCACGTCATCTTCATTTTTGCCACCACCGAACCCCATAAGATTCCTCTCACGATCCTCTCCCGCTGCCAGCGGTACAACTTCAAGCGCATCCCCCTGGCCTTGACCATGGAACAGTTGAAGAAAATAGCCGACGAGGAAGGAATGGCCATCAGCGACCGGAGCCTGCACCTCCTCGCCCGGGAAGCTGAAGGGTCAATGCGGGATGGACAAAGCCTCCTGGACCAGGTTCTTTCCTTTAGCGGAAAGCAAATTTCCGATGAAGAAGTCATCGAAGTTCTGGGCCTGATTGACCGAAAAATCCTGCATGAGGCCGTCAAAGCCCTGGCTGACGGGGATAAAGTGCGCCTTCTGCAAATCGCCGAAGAAGTCCATCACTTCGGTTACGATATCAAAGAATTCTGTGGCGAGCTGGCCAAACTGGCCCGCGACCTTCTGGTCCTGAAGGTTTTCCCTAAAGAGGGCGCCGAGCATTCCGCGCTGATCGATCTCCCCGCAGACGAAATCCAGGAACTCTCTTCCCAGGTCGAGAAGTTTTCTCCGGAAGAAATCCACAGCCTTTTTCGCGCCTTGCTCCAAGCCCACGATGAGGCTGCCCGGGCAACCTTCCCCCGGCTGGTTCTGGAGATGACCTTGACCCGGGTCGCCCGCAGGAAACCGATCGTTTCCGTAGAAGAAGTCCTGGAAAGGCTCCGCATCATGGAAGAGCGCCTGATTTCAGGGCATGAATCTCCTCCCTCTGCTCTGCCGCGGCCAGGGGCAACTACATCGGTCGCCCCATCCCTGCCGGGGGAGTCCATGGACCAAACTGCTGGCCTGCCCAGGGCAGAGGATGAAAAACAAGAACATCGGCCTGCCGAAGAAACCGATGGAGAGATAGGCGTGCCGGCAGAAGAAATTCCCGCAGGGTTGTCAGGGAAAATAAGTGATCGATGGAAAGAGTTTGTCCTGTTCGCCAAGAAGAAAAAGCCGCCTCTGGCTTCCCTCTTAGAGCATGGCAGTCCATTAACCCTAAGGGAAGATTTGCTGGAGATCGGCTACCCGGAAAAATCTTTTTACCTGGAAAGGATGCAAGAAGCGGACAACCGATCTGCTCTGGGTGTCTTGTGCGCGGAATTTTTTAAAAGAAAAGTGACAGTTCGTGTTTCAGGCATGAAACCCCAATCTCCGCCCCCGGGTATTCCTAACAATGGAGAAGAAGGGCGGAGCGCGAAAAAGAACTCCAGGCAAAATCAGCAGGAAGAAGTTTTGAGCCACCCCCTGGTGCGGGAAGCCATCAATATTTTCGGGGGGCGGGTGGTGGAAATTAAATTTTTATGAGGAGACGGCAATGACCAAAGGATTTGGAAATCTGGTGCGGCAGGCCCAGCAGCTCCAGGCCAAGATGCTTCAGGTGCAGGAAGAAATGGCCGGGCGCACGGCGGAAGCTTCGGCTGGCGGAGGGATGGTGACTGCCGTGGCCAACGGCAAGCAGGAGCTGGTGTCCATCAAGGTGGAAAAAGAAGTCGTCAATCCTGAAGACGTGGAAATGCTCCAGGACTTGATCGTGGCGGCAGTCAACGCGGCCCTGAAAAAAGCCCGGGAGATGGTTTCCGAGGAGATGAAGAAGCTCACCGGCGGGATCAACATCCCGGGCTTGATGTGAGCGGAAGATGAATATCCAGCATGCCCAGCCCATCCTCAAACTGATCCAGGAATTGACCAAACTTCCCGGGATTGGCGAGAAGACGGCCTTTAGATTGGCCATGCACATCCTGCGGTCTTCTAAGGAAGATGCCGAAGGGTTGGCCCGCTCCATCCTGCAGATCAAAGAAAAGATCCGCCTTTGTTCCCAGTGCTTCAACCTGACCGAACAAAACCCTTGCCGGATCTGTCAGGATCTAAGAAGAAACGCCGAAATCATATGCGTGGTCAGCGGGCCAGAAGACCTGATTGCCCTGGAAAAAAGCGGCAGCTACCGCGGGCACTATCATGTGCTCCATGGAGTGCTTTCTCCGCTGGAAGGGGTAGGGCCCAAAGATCTGCGGATCAGCGAACTCCTCTCCCGTTTACAAGAGGGGAAAATCAAGGAAGTGATCCTGGCCACCAATCCTTCAGTGGAAGGAGAGGCGACTGCCCAGTACCTGGCCCAGATCATAAACCCTTTAAATATCCGGGTGACCCGTATTGCCAGGGGAGTCCCCATGGGCGGAGACCTGCAATATATCGACGAGGCCACCTTGAGCAAGTCCCTGGAGAATCGAAGTCCGTTGTAAAAACAGAATACAGGAATCAGAAATCAGAAGTCAGAAGTCAGAATAAAAGCTTTTTCTTCTGGATTCTGTCTCCTGTATTCCTTTTTAAGGAACTATGCCCCTTAGAATCTACAATTCCCTGACCCAGAAAAAAGAGGATTTCATCCCCCTAAAAGAGGGCAGGGTATCGATGTATGTATGCGGGGTAACGGTATATGACCGGTGCCATATCGGCCATGCCCGCGCGGCTGTGGTCTTCGACGTCATTTTCCGCTATCTCCGCTATCTGGGCTACGAAGTCACCTATGTGCGCAATTACACAGACGTGGATGACAAGATCATCAAGCGGGCCAACCAGGAAGGCGTCTCTTGCCAGGAAATTGCCGAACGGTACATCCGCGAGTATGAGGAAGATATGCAGGCTCTGGGCATGGAGCGCCCGACCCATGAGCCCCGGGCAACGGAAAACATACCCCAGATCATCGCCCTGGTCGAAAACCTGCTGGAGAAAGATTTTGCCTACACTGTTGACGGAGATGTGTATTTCTCCGTGGAAAAATTTGCCGGCTACGGAAAACTATCCGGGCGCGATATAGAAGAGCTGCGTGCCGGAGCCCGGGTGGAAGTGGATGAGCGGAAACATAACCCATTGGATTTTGCCCTGTGGAAATCCAGCAAACCCAGAGAGCCGGAATGGGACAGTCCCTGGGGTAGAGGCCGTCCGGGGTGGCACATCGAATGCTCGGCCATGAGCCAGCGTTATTTGGGGGAGAGCTTTGACATCCATGGCGGAGGCAAAGACCTGATCTTTCCCCACCACGAGAACGAGATTGCTCAATCGGAGGCGGCCACTGGAAAACCCTTCGTGCGTTTCTGGGTGCACAACGGGTTCGTGAATATCGACCGCGAGAAAATGTCCAAGTCCCTGGGCAATATCCTGGCCATCCGGGATTTGCTAAAAGACCATCATCCGGAAGCCCTGCGCCTTTTCCTTCTCTCCAGTCATTATCGCAGCCCGGTGGACTTTTCGATTAAGAACATGGTCGAGGCCAGAGTCGGTCTTGACCGCTTCTATTATGCCCTCCAGGAAATTGAAGGGCGCCTGGCCGGAGCCGGAGAAATTTTGCCCCCGAAACCGGAAGGTTTGAAAGGAGTGGCCCGGGAGCTCTGGGAAAAAGTCTTAAGCGTTAAGGGGAAGTGTCTGGAAGCCATGGAGGATGATTTTAACACGGCTTTGGCTCTGGGCTACCTGCATGATCTAACCCGGACGATGAACCGGGCCCTTCAAGAAAAAGGCTTCCGCAAAGACCCGGCAGCCGCATCGCTCCTGAAATTAGGGAAAGACTGTTTGCTGGAGATTGGAAAGATTTTCGGCCTCTTTCAGATGGCTCCGGCAGAATATTTCGCCAGTCAGCGGAAAAAGTTTCTTCACGCCACAGGCCTTAAGGAAAAGGAAATATTGGAGCTGATCACTAAGAGGGAGGCGGCCCGGAAAGCCAAGGATTGGGCTCTGGCGGACGAGATCCGCGCCCGCGCCGGCGCCTTGGGGATCCTTCTGGAAGATGGGCCAAAAGAAACCATATGGAAACCAGCCTGATTAGATCGTAGATAAATTACGCATTCCGCATTTGTTATGCTCCGATAATAACCTCTGACTTTTTTTCATTTGGGTGTATAATGAAAAATATGCTAACAGTTTGGCGATTTGAAAAAATGGTATAAAAGCCTTTGTTGAGGGCCGGGGGTTAGAGCGGAACGCGCCGGAAGCATCGGTTGGGTTTCCGCTTGGCCACGAGGACAGAAGATCTTTTCCTCCGGAGGAGGCGGGGGTTCT
>JASEHN010000241.1 GCA_030018715.1 Thermodesulfobacteriota bacterium
TGCCCATCCACCAGATGAGCGAGGTACGAAAACTGCCGATCATGGAGGTCAGCCCGATCGACAGGGAAAGCGCAACCATAAAAGCGGCCACGGCAACAGCTGTGCGGCCATGGTTCTGGCAGATGTTTCCGGCAGCCATTTTCCCTGGGAGTCCACCCAGACGCTGCAGCCCAACTTTTAAAACAGGCTCCAGTAAGAGCAATACCAGACCGGTAAGAAGGCTGGCTCCCATGAGCATACCGAAAGAGCCGGCAAATCCCCAATAGACGTGGAGCGATGGAATAGCCAAAAGAACCAGGCTGGCCCCGAGTATCCCCAATCCAACCAGGGCCACCTTGCCTGCCCCGGCCTTGAACTTTTGGCTGGCTGCCCGTCCCCGCAGAGCCTGTATGGGCTCCACCCGCACCAATTCTTTCAAAGGAAAAAAACTGCCCAGAAGGCTCGCGCCCCATCCCAAGAGAAGGCCGCCGGGGAGAATCCACCAGGACCATTGCGTAGAGGAAGGCTTAAGGAAAAAATAAAGGTTGCTGATGGAGTCCGCCACCAGGGTCGTAAGAAACCGGCTGAGAAAAAAACCGGCGAACCCGCCCAGAATTCCCCCTGCGCCCCCCAGGAGCAGGATTTCCGTAAGAAAAGCGAATAAAATTTCCTTCGGCTTTGCTCCCAGGCTCCTCAGAATCCCCGCGTCTTTTCTCCGGCTGACTACCGTGAACATGGCCGTGTTATAGACCAGAAAAATACCTACAAAAAGGGCCATGAGGGAAAGGGCCTGAAGGTTCAGGCGGAAGGCCCGCAGCATATCCATAAGCGTGGCCTGGCGCTGCTCCCCGGACTGCAGGCGAAATCCCTCGGCCCACTTGGAACGAAAGGAAGCCTCATCGGTGAGGATGAGATCGACTCGGTCCACTCGCCCCGGCAAGCCGAAAAACCTCTGGGCCTGAGCGATATCCATTAAGACCAGCGGCTCGCCGGTCAGGTGGGGAAAAACGCCAACAATCCGCAGGTTGCCCCGGGAAGTCGGCAGCCGATCCCCGGCCCCCACAGATAGTTGCCTGGCCAGTTGACTATCCACAAGGACAGCCTGGTCCTCTATGAGGAAAGAGGGATCGGGGCGGAAACTGGAGAGTTCCGTTCGAATTAGGCGATCGAGAAAAGGATCCACCCCCAGAAGCCGAGCCCACTCTCCGTTGGGCAAGCGGATCCTGCGGTCGATCACTGGAGAGAACGCCTCCACTGCCGGATCGGTCATGATTCGGGTAAGGAGTTTTTCATCCATGGGCCCGACCGGACGTTCCAGGGAATGGGTTGCCCGGCCCTTGAGGAATTCTACGGCTTGAGTAAAGTTTGACAGGGCGGTCTTCGCCGAAAGGGCCATCCCTATGGCTGCGGCCACTCCGCAGGCGATGCCCATCAACTGTAAAACGCTCAAGCTGCGCCGTCGATACAAATACCGCAGAAAGGCCTTGGTGACCACTCTCAAGTTTTTTTCTCCTCCCCGGATATCTCTTCAATCACAAGGCCATCCACCATGCGCAGCCTCCGGTCGGCAAAGCGGCAGGTCAGCGGGCTGTGGGTGGCCATAATCAATGTAGTCCCAAGATGGCGGCACCGGCCGGCGAGAAGGTCAAGTACGCTTTCGCCGGTGTGCGTGTCCAGGTTTCCCGTTGGCTCATCGGCAAGGATAATGGCGGGCTCTTTTACGATGGCCCGGGCAATGGCCACGCGCTGTTGTTCACCGCCCGAAAGTTCGTGGGGAAACCTTCTTTCCTTGTCATCCAGTCCGACAGCCCGCAGGGCTTCCCGGGCCGCCTCCCGATCCGGTTTCCCGGCCAATTCCAGGGAGAGGAAGACATTTTCAAAAACCGTGAGAGTCGGCAGAAGGTTGAAAAATTGAAAGACAAAACCCAGTCGTTTCCGGCGCAAGCGAGTACGGCCTGCCTCCCCGAGGGATTCCAGATCTTGGCCCTCAACTTCAATTCGCCCCTGGGTGGGGCGGTCAAGGCCGGCCAGAAGGTTGAGGAGGGTCGTTTTGCCCGAGCCGCTCTTTCCATATAAAGCCACCACTTCACCGAGAGCGATTCTTAAGTTGATTCCCCGCAGAGCGGCCGAATTATTTCCTTCGGTTTGATTATATCGTTTCCAGAGATCGATGGTACGAATCACCGGTTCCAAAGATGTTCTCCTCTTTTTCCGATATCGACAGTAAAATTATACTCTATCAACAAATGAAAAAATAGGTTATCCCCAAAGACAAAGGGTAGACAGTAATTGATCGCCATGATGTATCGTGTAAACTGATTGGTAGGCCTAAACAGTTTAGACCGTCTAGCCATAATCACGAAGAGAGATGATCATGAAAACACATGCTTTGGATGCCTGAGAGAAAATGGCAATTGCCGGAAGCAAAGAACCGCCTGAGCCAACTCGTGGACCATGCCCGTCATGAAGGACCTCAAACCATTACCCTGTGCGGCAAGCCGACCGCGGTGGTTATTTCAGTTGAGGACTTTGAAAAACTTACCCGTCCTTACTTTTCAGCGGTTTTTAAAAGAACTTTTGCCGGAGCAGCAGTCATTGAGTAGTTCAGGTTTACCCCCTTTTAAGAAATTTGCTGGAGAGGGGAGGGGTAGAGATTGGGTTAAAAATTCAGCATGTCTAATCTAATGAAGATTTCTTCCTGAAATCGTCGGTTGAATGATTTCGTTAAAAGGTGTAGATTTCAATTGGCAATCGAGGTTTGGATATTCTTTTCATCTGAGAAGTATTGACGAAGTGCGGAGATTGGCACGTTCTCTTCTATTTTCCTATTGACCCGAATAGGGGATTTTGATACTTTAGCATCGTTGTTTTCCTACCCGTAAATGAGCAACCTAACAACTAGCCCTCGTGCTTCTGGGGGGTTTATGAAATGGATTTTCCAGAAGGATCTAATATAAAGGCTCCAGGGGGATTCTTGGTCCCTTTGGAGCCTTTTTTGCTTTTTCCCTGATATAAATTGGTGTGTCATAAAGGAAAATTTTAAGTTAAACCCTAAATGTTAGAACCAGAAAGGAGATAGCCATGAACGCACGAGTGACAATGATCCAGTTTCAACCTGGCAAAATCGATGAAGGAAACCTCATTGTCAAAGAGTCTGTCATTCCGGCCATGAAAAATGTGAAAGGGTTTAGAGGCCAGCTCTTCCTTATAGAGCGCAAAGCGAGCAAGGCCGTCTCAGTCAACTTTTGGGAGACGGAAGCTGACCTCGCGGCATTCGAAACCAGCCCTCTTTACCGCGAGCTGATGGGCAAAATTGCAGGCCTTGTTGCTGGGCCTCCTGCTACGGAACGCTATGAGGTCAGTATTCAGGTATAAGCACAAGCCGAAAATCCCAGTTGCATTCCAAGCCGATCGCAGGGCAATAGGAAAGACTGAATCTCCCCAATAGGCATCCAAAAACGAATAGGTGGAAAGTAGAGCCAGGGCTCATAACCTTGGCTCTACTTTGCTTTCTATTTATCGTGGGGCAAACAATTATTAAAAAAGTGCATGTTTCTGCTATATCTCTTCTATGTCCTAACCCTCCTTACCTCTCCCTCTCCTTCAGTTGAGGGGAGAGGATAAAGGTGGGGAAGTTGATTAAAGCCCAAAGAGCTTCTTAGCATTCTTCAGCAATATCTTCTCCTTAACTTCCGGCTTCATGGCAATTTTTTCAAAATCAGCCAGCCACCTCTCGGGGGTCACGTAGGGATGGTCGGAGCCGAAGAAACATTTATCCTGCAAAAAAGTGTTGGCGTATTGGACGAGAGAGGGGGGGAAATATTTGGGGGACCATCCGGAAAGGTCGATATAGACATTGGCTTTGTGCATGGCCACGGCCAGCATCTCCTCCTGCCAGGGCCATGCCGGATGGGCGCCGATAATTGTTAGTTCGGGGAAGTCTGCGGCCAGGTCGTCGATGTAAGGAATGGGCCGGCAATACTTCAGACGAATTCCATCTCCGCCGGGAGCACCCGCACCATATCCCGTGTTCCCCATATGGAATAGCACCGGCACTTTTAGGTCCACGATCTTTTCCCAGAGAGGATAGAACCGCTTATCGCTCGGGTAGAAAGCCTGGGCAGCCTGTTGAAATTTGACTCCTCTTAGACCAAGCTCTTTGATGGCCACCTCCACTTCCTGAATGGCCACTTTCCCTTTCCAGGGGTCCACGCCGGCAAAGCCGATGAAGGTCCTGGGGTACTTTTTAACCAGGTCGGCAATATATTCATTAGAAACTCTCTTATTGCCGGTGTTCGTTTCCGCATCCCAACCTAACAGTATTCCCATAATGTCCAGGGATTGATACCGTTCGGCAAGGGCTTCTTCCGTCAAAACTTCAATTTTTTTGCCGAAGAAACGAAAAGCGTCTTCGATGTACTTACCTCCGCAATCGATGACATCTACTTTTGTTCCCGGGTGAACATGGGTATCGATCGCTTTCATATAAGCCTCCTTGTTTTAAATAATTGTTGGCCCAGAGGTCATAGCTCTGCAGAGCCGCAACCAAAAAATATTAGCCACCGAGGGCACAGAGATCACAGAGTTATAGCCAAAATCTTTAGAACAAAAAGCAACTAAGAACACGGATGAACGCAAAAAAACCAGAAAAAAATCTTAATAGAAATTTCAGAAATTAAACATTAGTAGTACAGAGAACACTGAGTTTTTCTTATGATGAATCGTAAGTATTCAGGCGCAAATCGCCAAGCATAACTAAAAAGCTTCTAAACCGGAGCAGTTGGAACAAGGCAGGCTGAATCAGTCTCCAACCTGAAATCTGCTGCTTGTAGTTTAAGATTCCATTTTAAAACTCTGTGGTCTCTGTGATCTCGGTGGCAAAAAAGTTATTTTTTCTCCCAGCAGCCGCAATATACGTCCCACCATTTGAGATCAGAGGTAATTTCTTCCAATGAACAAAAGCCCCTGTTTTGGTGGTTGTAAAATTTCTCATCAACACAGGTTAAGGCAGAACAAAATCTCTGAATCGTTTCGTAAGTGTAGATTCTATGGGCGTTAAAGGCAATGGAAGGCTCTGCGCGGTGGATGGTGGTGGTGAAGATTAAACGGCCTCCGGGTTTTAACACCCGGACCATTTCCGCAAAAGCTTTTTGATCGGCGTAAAAATCGAATTCATCCCCGTACCGGCCGAGGCCGAAGTGTTCCAGGGCGCACAGGGACAGGACAACATCAAAGGAGTGGTCAGGCAAATTGATTTTTTTAGCATCACCTGTAATGATCGTCTCGTTGGCGCAAATGGGCTGGCGGTTGCGGACGTCGATAGTAGTAACCGGAAAATGGGCCAGAAGCCCCAGAATAAAATGTCGGTA
>JASEHN010000242.1 GCA_030018715.1 Thermodesulfobacteriota bacterium
TATGATTCCAAGCGGGCCGGTCTGGCCCCCGAACCCTGGAATCCCTTGGCCCTGGTGACACGCCTTTCTTCAAAGAACTAAAGTGTTACGGCCGCTGGTTAAAGGAGGATTTTCATGGCCGATCTTAAAATGGATTTTTGCGGCGTGAAGTTCAAAAATCCGGTATTGGCTGCTTCCGCCGAACCGACGCTCTCCGCCGAGAACATGAAGCGGGTGATCGAGACCGGAGCCGGGGGGCTGGTGGCCAAGACCGTTACGGACTCTGAGGCCATGCGCCGCTTGACCAAAATGTCCAAATGGCGCTACCTCGATGAGCAACACAATGTCTGCCGGGGTAAGGTGCCCAGGCTCTTCACCTTTTATGGCCGGAGCGGCTTGGCTGAGGAAGAGCCGGAAGAATGGATGGAAGAACTCAAGGAAGCCCAGGCTGCGGCGCTGGCCAATGACTGTGTCCTCATCGGCAGCGTGGGCGGGACTGTTCCGGAAAACTGGGCCACCCTTTCCAGGATGATGGAAGACACAGGGATCAAACTCATTGAGTTGAATTTTGGATGCCCCCATCCGTCGGAGATGAAAGGCGCGCAGACGGGTATGCTGGTAGGCCAGGATAAAAATGCCGCGGCAGAAATCACCCAGGTGGTGGTGCGGGCGGTTAAGGTTCCGGTGATCGTCAAGCTTACGCCCCAGGTGGCCGATGTGGTGGAGATGGTGAAAGCCGTAAAAGCCGCCGGAGCTTCAGGCGTGACCATAATCAATCGTTTTGTGGGTTTCTGCCTGGACATCGAGACCGGCAAGCCTTACATCAACGGCTGGGCTGGAGTGGGCGGGCCCTGGGTGAAACCTTTGACTCTGCGCTGGGTCTCCAAAGTTTACACAGGAGTTGATATTCCCATCACCGGGACCAACGGAGCCTACGACTGGAAAGACGTAGTGGAATTCATGATGTCCGGAGCCAGCGTTGTTCAACTCTGTTCTGTGGTAATGCTAAAAGGGTATAGCTACCTAACGGAAGTGATCAAGGGGCTGGATAAATTTTTGAACCGCAAGGGTTATAAAACCGCTGAAGAGATCATCGGCTTAGCTGCGCGGGCTGCTCTGAGCTATGGAGAGATGGAATCGCTTCCCCAAGAGCGCGCCGTGATCAACCGGGAACTCTGCACCGACTGTCAGCGCTGTATCCGCTCCTGTTTTTACAACGTCATCAAAGTAAAAGAAGGACAGGTGGCCATCGGTGAAGAATGCCGGGGATGCGGTATCTGCACTTGCGTCTGCCCGGTTCCGGGAGCGGTCAATCTCCAGGCCAATGGATAGGATTGGCTGTGTAAAGAAAAGAGGGGAGGTTCCTGAATGAAGGAACCATCCGGTCTTTCATCAAAGCCCGGGCCAGGTTTACAGCGTGGACGGCGGGCAAACTATGCAATGAATTTTGGACGCAGATAACCACAGATCATCAGGATATAAGCTAAAGATAATATGGAACCAAGTTCCCAATCAAGGGGGTGTTATGGATATTGAATATCTGGAAGAAGTAAAGAAACTGCTGCATGGCCAGAGTTACAAGGTCGTGGGGACAGACGTAAAGAGGGTGGATTCCCTGGAAAAAGTAACCGGGATGGCCAAATACGCAGCCGATTACCTGATGGAAAAAGTTTTGCACGTGAAAGCCGTCCGGAGTCCGTACGCCCATGCCCTCGTCAAAAGGATAGACAAGGCAAGTGCACTAAAGGTCCCGGGCGTGGAGGCGGTGATCACCGCGCAAGATGTGCCGGGGGAGAACCAAATCGGCTACCTGGTGGATGATCAACCCATCATTACTCCGAAAGCCCGATACATTGGCGACATCGTCGCCCTGGTGGTCGCGCGGGACGAACGAACTGCTTGGCAAGGGGCCGACCAGTTGCGGGTGGAATACGAAGAACTGCCGGCCATATTTGATCCCCGAGAGGCCTTGAATAACGATATAAAAATTCATGATCATAGCAAAATCGCTACTGAAGTGAAGATCCTCAAAGGAAACGTGGAAGAGGCCTTTCGCCATTGTGATGTGATCGTGGAGAGGGTCTATCGGACTGGCTCGCAAGATCACGCCTATCTCGAGCCGGAAGCGGCAGTGGCCATTCCCACCGGAGTAAGGAGCGTCAACGTAATCGGAACTACCCAGAATCCTTTCCGGACGAGGCATACGGTGGCGCGCGTCCTGGGATGGAAAGACTCGGACGTGACCATTATGACTCCATATATTGGCGGGGGATTTGGAGGAAAAGATACCTATGGCCCGCTCATCTGCAGCCTGGCCACGTTGGCCGCGGTCAAACTCGGCCGGCCGGCCATGATCGTCTATTCCCGGTATGAATCTTTCGCCTATCGTTTCAAGCGAGGTCCTTTTGAGATTAGCTACAAAACAGGGGCGACGAAGGATGGCAAAGTGAGGGCCATCCAGGTGGATTACATCGTGGACGCCGGGGGATACGCCACCTGGTCGGTGGGCTTTACCAAAAGAGCCGCCTACCACGCGACTGGAGTCTATGAAGTGGGTAATGTTAAAGTGGAGGGTTATGCCGTTTATACCAATAACCTGCCCAATGCGGCCTTTAATGGCTTCGGGAATCCTCAGATGCTCTTTGCCGCCGAATCCCAGATGGATCTCATGGCCGAGGCGCTGAAGATGGACCCCGTGGAATTCAGGCTAAAAAATGCCCTGGTCCCCGGCTCGCGGACCGGGACAAACCAGCTCCTCGACCATGCCGTAGGCATCAAGGAATTGATCCAGAAGGTTGCGGATCAGGCGAACTGGAAGGGCAAGCGGACCCAGTATGGAAGCGAGCAGAAGGGGAACAAACGCCGGGGCGTCGGCGTGGGATGCAGCTGGCACGGGTGCGGCACAACGGGCTTTAAACGCGATTGGGCCGGCGCTTCGGTCATCGTGAACCCCGACGGGAGCGTGTCTTATGCCACCGGGATCGTGGAGATCGGGCAGGGAACAATCACTTCCCATGCCATGATGGTGGCCGAAGTCCTGGGAGTTCCCTTTGACCAGATTAGAGTGGGTGCCAATAATACGGCCACCATGCCGGACAGCGGAGAGACGCACGCCCAGCGGGGAACCATTATTGGGGGGACGGCCGCAGTGGATGCTGCCTTGAAGCTTCGCAAGAGGATGAATAAGCTCGTGGCCGAAATGTGGGAATGCTCCGAAGATGACGTGGCCTTTGAGAACGGAGAGACCTATAACCTCAAGAATCCGAAGCAAAGGATCGGTTTTCAAGATTTGGCCTGGGAGATGTACATGAGGGGCATTACTCCGGCAGAGTACGGATTTATCAAGGCCAGGAGAGGATATCCCGACCCTGAAACCGGCCAGGGAGACCCTTACGCGGCTTATACCTTTGGCTGCACGATTGCCGAAGTGGAAGTGGACCTGGAAACCGGGCAGGTGAACGTTCTTCGACTGATTCCGGGTGTGGCTGCGGGCAAGATCATCCAGCCGGCTGTAGTCAAAGGGCAGGTTTACGGCTGCGGTATGTTGGGGTTGGGCTTTGCCACGATCGAGCGGGTGTTGCGGAAAGACGGCAGGATGCTAAACCCCTCGTATACCGATTACTTGATTCCCACCATCAAGGATATGCCCGAGATGGCTGACCTGGTAGTGGTGGAAGACGAATACAAATTTTCAGGGTTTGGCGCCAAGGGAGTGGGGGAGATTGCCTTCATCGCCACCCCGCTGGCCATTGTCAACGCCCTTAACCAGGCGCTGGGCATCCGGTTCTATGATATGCCGCTGGATATGGAAAAAATCTATTTTGCCATAAGGGAGAAAAAGAGCCATGGAAGCAGAAGTTAGACCTTTGCCGAAAATGGATTATGTGGCCCCTTCTTCGCTGAAGGAAGCTTTCAATCTTTTGAAGAAATATAAGGAGAAAGCAAGACTACTGGCCGGGGGAACCGACCTGATTCCTAAGATGAAAAAGGGGATGGTCAGGGCCGAGGTGCTCATCGATTTGAATCGTATCCACAGGTTGTCGGGAATCAAACAGCGGAAAGATGGCCTTCATATCGGGGGGCTCACTCGCCTGGCCGAAATCAGGGAATCACCCCTGGTGAAGGAAAAGGCACCGGCCCTCGTTCAAGCCATTAGCCTGATGGCTTCCCCCCCTATCCGGAATCGGGCTACCTTGGCGGGGAATCTATGCACGGCCTCCCCGGCCGCCGACACCGCTCCTCCCCTTCTCGTCCTGGACGCCTCGGTGAAGTTGCAGAGCGGGCAAAGGGAGAGAATCGTTCCTCTGTCCGAGTTTTTCCTGGGCCCGCAGAGAACAGTCCGGCGGCCGGATGAAATCGTAATAGAGGTCATCATTCCCGTTCAGGAAGGCAGCTCAGCTTTTTTGAAACTGGGCCGGCGCAAAGCCTTCACCCTGGCGGTAGTTTCGGCCGCAGCCTTCGCCCGGGTCCGTCAGGGAAAATTTGAAGAAGTACGGTTGGCTCTGGGCGCAGTGGCTCCCACTCCCCTGCGCAGCCGGAGGGTCGAGGAGGCATTACGGGGAAAGGAAGTGAATGAAGAAAACATCGCCCGGGCGGCGGAACTCATCAGGGAGGAAGTGAAACCCATTAGCGATGTGCGCGCCTCGGAGGAATATCGAAGGGAGATGTCCCTGGTCTTTACCCAAAGAATTTTAGCCAAAGTGGACGGGAGGGGATGAAATGAATGTCCAATTTAAATTGAACGGGCGGGCCATAGCCGAAGAGGCTGAGCCGTATGAAACCTTGTTGGATTTTCTGCGAGAGCGACTGAAGGTGACCAGCGTGAAAAAGGGTTGCGATGAGGGAGACTGCGGTGCCTGCACAATTCTTCTGAACGGCAAACCCCTGCGGTCCTGTCTTCTTCTGGCCGTTCAAATGGCTGAAAAAGATGAAGTAACCACCGTGGAAGGCCTGGCCAAACAAGGCGAAGTAAGCGAGATCCAGGAGGCTTTTGTGGAGAAGTACGGATTCCAGTGCGGTTTTTGTACTCCCGGCATGATTCTGACGGCCAAAGCCCTGTTAGACGAAAACCCGCGGCCGACCGTTGAGGAGATCAAGGATCAGTTTGAAGGGAACCTGTGCCGGTGCACAGGTTATGCCCAAATCATTGAATCGGTGCAGCGGGCTGCTGAGCTACAGGCAGGACGACGTTAATTTGAATTTATTTCGTATTTGGGATTTCGTGCTCCAGATTTATATTTTTAGCCTGGCAGAATCAAGAACCATCCAACTCGTTTGATCAATTGGGCTAAAAAAAATCAAAGTAGATGGATTCGTAAAAAGTCTAAAAAGACGTTTTTCT
>JASEHN010000243.1 GCA_030018715.1 Thermodesulfobacteriota bacterium
TTACTGCGATCCGGCTATGACGGGATCGCCGCCCCCTTCGGGCTCGGAATGACATAAAGATGTTCATGGCCTTGGTAATTTTTTAAAACAGCGGGCTATGCCCGGTTGAAATAATCGCCACGGAAAAGGTTTTCCGGCGATAAGAGAGGATAAGTTAATGTCAATAATGGACGAGCGCCTCGAAGTTCGGTGCAACATCGAGGGCAGGGATTTCGTAATCGAAACCGGCGCCGTGGCCAGACAGGCCGATGGAGCGGTGCTGGTCTCCTTTGGAGAGAGTCTGGTGCTGGTCACGGCCACGGCTTCCAAGACAATTCGGGAAGGAATTGATTTCTTCCCCCTAACGGTGGATTACCAAGAGATGGCCTACGCCGCCGGCAAGATTCCCGGGGGATTTTTTAAAAGGGAGGGCCGTCCCAGCGAAAAAGAAATTCTCACTTCCCGGTTGATCGACCGGCCGTTGCGCCCCCTCTTTCCCAAGGGGTTTTTCAATGACGTGCAGATCATCGCCACCGTGCTGTCGGTAGATCAACAGAATGATCCGGATGTTTTGGCGATCTGCGGCGCTTCCGCAGCCTTGGAGATTTCCGATATCCCCTTTAAGGGTCCCATCGCCGCGGTGCGCGTAGGCAGGGCGAAAGGTAGGTGGATCTGTAATCCCACCCTGAGCCAGATCCAGGAAAGCGACGTCAACCTGGTCGTTGCCGGAAGTCGAGAAGCGGTGGTCATGGTGGAGGGAGGAGGAAATGATCTCCCTGAGGATGAGCTATTGGAGGCCATCTTTTTCGCCCACCAATCCCTTCAACCCATCCTGGGACTGCAGGAAGAATTAAAGCAGAAGCGCATCCAGCAAGAGAATGAGAAACGCAGAGCGGCCGGGGAACCAATGATCACGGCCCTTGAGAAAAAACCGGTTCCGGAGCTTTCATTCGACCCGGTATTGGGACAGCCGGTGCTATTGGGCGAAGAGACGCTGCGGGAGAGGATTCGCGCTTCCGGCCAGGAAAATATCAGTCAGGCCTTTTCCATCGCCCGCAAAAAGACCCGTAACGAAGAGTTGGAGAAAGTGCGCCGGGAGACCTTGACCCCCCTGCTGCAAGAATTTCCGGAAAAAGCCCGGGAGATCAAAGAATATTACGAGGCCCTGGAGAAATTTGTCTCCCGCCAGCCCATCTTCCTTAATAATCGGCGCATCGATGGCCGGGCCCTGAATGAAGTCCGCCCCATCCACATTGAGATCGGCTGGCTTCCGCGCACCCACGGCTCCGCCAGGTTTACCCGGGGCGAAACACAGATTTCCGCGGTAGTCACCCTTGGTTCGGCCGATGACGAGCAGAGGATCGATGCCCTCACCGGAGATACTTTTAAATCCTTCATGCTGCATTATAACTTTCCCCCGTTCAGCGTCGGAGAGGTGCGCATGTTGCGCGGCCCCAGCCGCAGGGACATCGGCCACGGCGCCCTGGCCGAGCGGTCGATTAGCCGCATCCTGCCCCCGAACAAAGGATTTCCTTATACCATCCGGATTGTTTCCGAAGTACTCGAATCCAACGGATCATCTTCCATGGCCACGGTCTGCGGAGCCTCGCTGGCCCTGATGGATGCCGGCGTTCCCATCAAAAGCCCGGTAGCCGGAATTGCCATGGGGTTGATCAAAGAAGGGGATAAGGTGGCCATCCTCACTGACATCATGGGCGACGAAGACCATCATGGCGATATGGATTTCAAGGTGGCCGGGACTAAAAAGGGCATTACCGGGTTCCAGATGGACATCAAGATTCCGGGAGTGACCAGGGAGATTCTCCGCCAGGCCCTGGCCCAAGCGAAGGAAGGAAGGGAATTTATCCTGGGAAGAATGGAGCAGGCCCTCTCGACCCCGCGGGCCGAACTTTCCATCTATGCGCCCCGGGTTCTCACCTTGAAAATCAACCCCGATAAAATCCGCGACGTGATCGGGCCGCAAGGCAAGATCATCCGGGGAATTCAGGATGAGATCGGAGTAAAGATTAATGTGGAGGATGACGGCCAGGTCCAGATATTCTCCTATGATTCAGAGGCTGCCACCAAGGCAGCGAAAACCATCCGGCAGTTGACCAAAGAAGCGGAGGTAGGAGAAATCTACCTGGGGCGAGTGTCTTCCATTGCCCGCAAGCAGGATGGAAAAGAGTTTGGGGCGTTCGTCGAGATATTTCCGGGAACTGACGGATTGGTCCATATCTCCCAGTTGGCCAAAGAGCGGGTAAAGAACGTCGAGGATGTGCTCAAAGAAGGGGACGAAGTTTTGGTCAAGGTCATCGGGATCGATGAGCGGGGAAAGATCAAACTCAGCCGGAAGGAAGCCCTGGACTCTCCCCGGCCAGAAAAGAAAGAATAAAAAAACATTGCAAAATGTTCAATGAGAAATTAGCAATGTAAAGTTCCCGTAACAAAGTCTTTTTTCTTTGCTAATTTTCTGTGGATTGCCGGCCAAAAAAGATTTTTATAATTTCCTAAACAAGAAAAAACAGCAATCAACTTTCAGCTTTCAGCAGTCAGCTAATTGCTGATTGCTGAAAGCTTTTATCAAAAATCATGATCCAAAAAACTACGCTTAAAAACGGAATTCAGGTTATCACCGAGGAAATTCCCTACGTCCATTCGGTCTCGGTGGGGATTTGGGTCGAGACCGGCTCTCGCGACGAACTGAGCGAGGAGAACGGCATTGCCCATTTCATTGAACATATGCTCTTCAAAGGCACCAGGCGTCGTTCGGCCCGGCAGATTGCCAAGGAAATCGATGCGGTCGGAGGAGTCCTGAATGCCTTTACCAGCAAAGAATTTTCCAGCATTTACGCCAAGGTTTTGGCCGAACACCTTCCCGTCGCCCTGGACCTTTTGTTTGACCTTTACTTGAATTCGCTGTTCGCTCCCGGGGAACTGGAGAAGGAGCGGCAGGTCATCGTCCAGGAAATCAGCATGGTCGAGGATACTCCGGACGAATACATTCATGACCTTTTCAGCCAGTCCTTCTGGCCCCGGCATTCCCTGGGTCTGCCCATCCTTGGCCGGCTGGAGACCATTTCCCGGATGGACCGCAGGAAGCTCAGGGATTTTTTTATCCAGCACTACATCGACGTGCCGCCCATTATCGTGGCCGCCGGAAAATTAAAGCACGAAGACTTGCTCCGGCCGGTGCGCCAGGCCCTGGGAAAAATCCGGCCCAGGCCCAAGGAAAGAAAAGAATGCCCTCCCCGCCCCCATACCCATATTCAGGTGAAAAATAAGAAACTCGAACAGGTCCATCTCCTGCTGGGAACGCCGGGTCTGCCGGTAGGCCATCCCCAGCGTTACGGTTTTTCTGTTTTGAACACAATCTTGGGGGGAGGGATGAGTTCCAGGTTATTCCAGGAAGTACGGGAAAAAAGAGGCTTGGCTTATTCAGTTTACTCTTTCGTCGCTTCTTTCCTGGATAGCGGCATGTTAGGGGTCTATGTGGGCACCGGGGATAATACCCTAAAGCGGGTGATCCAGATCATTCTGAAGGAGATGAAGAATTTGACCGGAGATTCTATCCGGCCCAAAGAACTGCGTTCGGCCAAAGAACAGCTAAAGGGAAATCTTCTTTTAAGCCTGGAAAGCACGGACAGCCGTATGAGCCGTCTGGCCAAGAGCGAAATATATTTCCGGCGATTCATCAGCGCCGAGGAGATTATCGAAGGTATTGAAAAGGTTTCGGCTAAGGAGATCAGCGCCCTGGCCCAGCAGTTTTTTCAACCGGATTCTATTTCCCTCACTGTCCTGGGACCGGTCACCGAGAAAGCCTTCCCCAAAAATCTTTTAGCAGCATGAAAAAAGAAATAGTCAGGGTAAAGGTAAAACGAGTGCAGCAGAATCAGGAATGGGAAATCCCTCTTCCGCGATACATGACTGCCCATTCCGCAGGAATGGATCTTTCTGCCGCCCTGGATGGGGAAGTAATCCTTAAGCCCGGAGAACGTAAGCTGATCCCGACAGGCATAGCGCTCTCTATTCCTGATGGTTACGAAGGACAGGTTCGCCCCCGCAGCGGATTAGCCTTAAAGAACGGAGTTACCCTGGTGAATACACCCGGGACCATCGATGCTGATTACCGGGGAGAAGTGGGCGTGCTGCTGATTAACCTGGGCCAACAACCATTCACGGTCAAGCGGGGAGAGCGAATTGCTCAACTGGTCATCGCTCCGGTATGCCGGGCAGATTTAGAGTGGACGGATAACCTGGATGAGACCCCCAGAAATGATGGAGGTTTCGGACATACCGGCTAAGGTAAATTATAAGCACGAAATCCGAAACTCGAAACAAATACAGAAAGAATGATTATAATTATTGATGGCCTCGCAAAAAGTCGTCACTCCGGTGAAAACCGGAGTCCAGGGTATTTATAAGCATTTGAAAATACTGGATTCCGGCTTCCGCCGGAATGACGGAAAAGGGCATTTTCAGACTTTTTACGAGTTCATCAAATTTAGGATTTAATTTATTATTTATGGCTCAATCCATCTTCTTCGACAAAAGACAGCGCTTTTTAGTGGGAGAAACCCTTAAGATTGCCGAAACCCTGGCCGGAGATTATTTTCGGATCAATCTGGAAGATATTGAGCGGTTTCCGTATGATTTACAGACCCTGGCCAACCTGAAAAGCCGGGAAAAGACAAGGAGAGCATTAGCCCAGGTGTGTAAATACGAATACCATAAAAAAGAACCCTTATGGAAATTCGGCATAAACGAATTCTACAGAATTTGTCTGCAGGACGATAAAATCTTGGGTGCTGCCCGGGCAGAGACTTCCTCGTTATCATTGCTAAAACCCTTGCTCCTTTATGTCGTAACCCATGAACTCGTCCATGTCGTCCGGTTCAGCCAGGATCCCCAAAGATTCTACTTAGAGCCCGAAGAGAAAAAGGTGGAAGAGAAAGATGTCCACCGGATGACCTATCAGATTTTGAAGTCATTTTCAGACCCTCATGTGAGAGTGTTGCTGGAAAGGTACAGGCCATGGTGGGAGGATTTAGAGGGACAAGCTCCAGAAGGGCTGCCCTTGACAAATCCTGCCGGCATGCCTAATTTTTTATAAGTCGTTGTAAAAGAGCGGAGGTAGTAAGAATGCCAATTTACGAATACAGATGCCATAAATGCGGGAAAACAACGGAAATCGTGCAAAAATTCTCGGATCAGCCCATGAGTCGCTGCCCTTCCTGTTCAGGAAAAGTTTCCAAGATTATCTCCAATTGCAGCTTTCAGCTTAAAGGGAGCGGCTGGTACGTGACCGATTATAAAAAGA
>JASEHN010000244.1 GCA_030018715.1 Thermodesulfobacteriota bacterium
CTCTATTAATAAGATCTTTTTCTGCGTATATCTGCGAAAATCTGCGTCCTATGTATTACAGCTTTTCCCCGCATTGATTGCAGAAAACGGCTTCGGTTAAAGCCGGGGTTCCGCAATGAGCGCAGGAACGCCCCGTTTTTTCCACCTTGGCTCCACAAACCATACAGTAATTAGCCTCCAAAGGAAGGTCTTTGCCGCAGGGGAGGCACTTATTGAGCTTGAGGATCTGGTGCCCGCAGGAAGGACAGAAGCGGGCCTCAAAAGAAATCTTTGTGTAACACTTCGGGCACTCGATCTTCTTGCGGCTGGGGGTTGATTTACTCCCCTCTTCCATGCTCTTCATCAGTATCCCGGGAAGCATCATGCCCAATCCCGCCCCCACCCCCAGGCCCATGCCGGAAGCTGCGGCAGAACCGGCCAATCCGCCTTCGCCCCTGGCCGCATCCCCCAGAGCCTTGGCCGCCTTGAACTTCAAGAAAGAATCGAGATCTCCCACTGCCTGCATGCCGCTCCGCTCATCGATCATCCGCTGCACTTCATCAGGCGGAGTGATGTTATTGACAAAAAGATCCACCAGCTCCAGCCCGTACTTCTGGAAATCCTGTCCCACCAGAGCTTTCAGGGCCACGCCAAATTCGGTGTACTGGCGGGGCAGCTCGAAAATGCTCTTCAGGGTTTCACCCAGCAGGTCATTTAGCCGAGACACGATTACATCCTTAAGGTAATTGGATATATCTTCTGTGGCAAAAATTCCTTGAGTGCCGATCAAGGTGTTGATGAACAGAAGCGGTTGCACGATGCGCATGGTATAGTTTCCAAAAGCCCGGAGTCTTATCACCCCCAGTTCCTGGTCCTTGAAAGCCACCGGCTCCTGGGTTCCCCATTTAAGATGCGTAAAGACCTTCAGGTTGATAAAGAGGATCTCCACGCGGAACGGGCTTTTGAAGCCAAAGGGAAAGCTTAGAACCTTGGTCAGTATGGGCAGGTTCATGGTGGAAAGGGTATGCCGGCCAGGCCCGATGACATCGTACCCTTTACCGTCCCGGAAAAAAACTGCGGCCTGATTCTCCCTGACGATGAGCTGGGCCCCAAACTTGATTTCAGCCGATCCGGACTCGGGTATTCTGTGCACCATTTCGCGACCGCTCTCGTCAAACCATTCGATTACTTCCAGAAACTGACTCATGTGCTCCTCCTCGGGCAATTGATCAGGCCGGCTGGCCCATAAAATCATTCCTTTTGGGGAATTTCTGTTCCAGGGCGTATAAGATATCCTCGGTTTCCTGAACTTTTTTTCGTAGAGCCTCCAATGAGGTATCCCGGCCCATTCCTTTAATCACAGCCTCGATCCCATCGAGATCTTCCATCAAAGAAAGATCGAAGGTATAAAGTTGGTCCAACTCCTCTTCCCGGATCTTCTCTAAAGCGAAGATCCCCCCGTAGCCGTAGCTGGCATGGCGGATTGTGTCGGCCATCTGCTGCATATGGGAAGAGAGCCGGTCCAGTTCCGGGAGAAGACCGAATTCTCCCTTCTGTGTTATATTCAAAATCGTGCCCTTCAGCAGTGATCGGCTCTCCTGAAGTCGAGAGGCCAAGTGTTCGCGCAACTGCTTGTCTGTTTCCCGGCGATGTTCCCGGTCCCGGTAAGTGCGAATTCCGGGGATCCGGGCCAACCAGTTTTCTATCCGGTCTGAAAAACCTTTTGGGGTATTCATTTATCTCCCTTATCTCCCTTCTTTAAAAGAGATTATGTCAGAAAAATTGGACTAAGGCTTCCTTCTCGTATAAGTTTAAAAACGATAAAAATCATCTTCCTTTTTCCTTAATATGGTTAAGGGCTGCCTTTCTGGGCGCTGCGATCCACAAGATTATACAAGATAGACCCATGCTGACCATACACAAAATAAAAGAACTCGTGTAGCTGCCGGAAAGGTCAAACAGATAGCCGCCGATCCATGGGCCAACGGCACCTCCTGCCCCCATGCCGGCAAGCAACAATCCCGCCACAGCACCGTAATGCCGGCCATAAAATATATCCGCAGATGCGGCAAAAAGAGTGGGAGAAAAAAGTCCTGCCCCATAGCCCAAGGAAATCGAATATGCGTATAGGAGCCAGGGTTGAGAAGTATCCCGAACTAAAAGCAGAGCGATGAGCGCGCCGATGGACAGTACGGTTGCCAGAGTCACGGTTTTTTCTCTCCCCAACCAATCGGATACGAAGCCCGAGAGTTGCCCCATGAATAGGGTGATGCCAAAAAGGGCAAAGATGGAAACACTGAACAGGCTGCTGTATCCCGCATCCTCGGTAAACTTCACTTGATGGGCGAGAACGAGGTAGCATCCGACCCCCCAGAAAAGGGCGTAAGATAAAACCAAAAACCAAAGTCTGGGACTTCGCAAAATTTCACTCAAAGTCCTTTCCCAAAGCATTGAACTGCGGATACCTGCTCCCCCGGTGGAGGAAGGGGTCGCAGGAGAGGCAACCTCTCCCCCATAAGAATGGAGGCCTTTTTCTTCTGGCCGGTAGTAGAAGAAAAAGAGATAGAGGGGCAGCAGAAAGATAACCAGGAGACCCGCCAGGACGATAAAAGTTTCCCGCCATCCCATTTGGGATATGGTGAACTCAATAAATATACTGTAAACAAAACTAAGTCCGCCCCCCATCTGGCCGAGCCCCAGGACCAGTCCCCTCCTTTTGGTAAACCAGTTTATCAGGGATGGCGCCATAATAGGCCATCCGCTGAAGGCGCTTCCCAGGGGCATGAGACAGCCAAAAAGGAGGTAGAAATGCCACAACTCGCTAACCAAGGCGCAGCCAGCCGTGGCCAATCCCAGGATCACCACCCCCAGGAGCATCACTCTCCGGGGATTCCAGCGGTCGGCAAGAGCGCCGGCCACAGGAGCTAAGAGTCCGTAGATAAAAATATTTAAAGAAAACATCACGGCAATATTGCCCCGGCTCCAGGGAAATTCCTGAAGGATTCGTGAAAAGAAAACGGCAAAGGAGTGACGGATTCCATATATAAGCATCATGCTGATGACCGTGATGGCCACAATTATCCAACCATAAAAAAATACCTGACGTTTGACCAATGGCCAGCCTCTTCTGGGCAAAAGGATGAGAGAAGCTCATCCGCGTACCCCCATTTTTTTTAAAAACGCTGAATATTCATCCTATTATTTCAAGGTTAATCGATTCAGAGTTTAAATTCAAATATAACCTGCAAAGGGTGGTGGGTTGTATCCAAAAAATAGAGAAAAAATGGGGGGATTCGGGCAGAGATTCCCTGGCGCGGAACCTACCCCTTTCATCTAACTGCCATCGGTTTGGGTCTTATCCCTTTGTGGTGGAACCTTGGCATGCAATTGGACGAGAAAACCTCTCTTGCCGGAGACCTAATTAAAATCTGAATTGATACATAATAAGTGGCAATTTTCCAACATTATACGGGTAAGGATACCATAAATTTAGCCAACCTTTGTTATCCTTTGATTATGTTTTCTCGATTTAATTTCAATCGGTTCTTTGTTTAGGGTAATTTATTCTTATTGATAAATCGAATTTTGGCACATTTAATGCTGTTTAATAAATTAATTGCCCTTGGCGGCCCAAAAAAGAGAAGCAGGGTCGGATATCCTGCAAATCAGATTTTATATCCAGAAAGGAGAATGAGCAAATGGTTAAGACCTTTGTTCAAGTGGCAGTATTATTATTAATGGTTTGTATTGCATCATTAGCAGCTGCTGAAACCCAGTGGAAATTCGGAATGTCGGGAGGATCAGAGGGAATAAGCGGGTTTTATTTTTCTGTTGGAAATTACTATCACGTTCCTGAAAGAGAAGTCATTGTTATCAGGGAACGCGGAATTCCAGACGAAGAACTTCCGGTGGTTTTCTTTATATGCAGGCATGCAAGAGTTTCCCCCGATGTAATCATTAAGCTTCGATCAAGAGGATTAAGTTGGTATGATATTACTATCCACTTAGGGTTGACCCCAGAAATATATTATGTTCCCGTAGTAATCCATAAAGGAGGTCCTCCGTATGGACATGCCTATGGATACTATAAAAAACATCCGAAGGGAAAATGGTCAAAGATAAAATTAACGGATGCTGATATTGTTAATCAAGTAAACTTGGATTTTGTATCCAAGCACTATGGCTATGATCCTGCCCAGGTTATAAGGATGCGGGAGCATGGAACATCATTCGTGAATATTGAAAGGAAGGCCTATCGGGCAAAAGGAGGGAAGGAAAATCGTCAAGAAAATCGTCCAGGAGAAGAATCAAGATCTAAAGGGGAATCAGATAAAGGATGGAAAGAAAAAGAGTGGAAAGGTGACAGAATCCCACCTGGACAGAGAAAGAAAATGAAAGATTAGAACGCAATTTTGATTTAGGAGCTTTCGCAGAATTTGCTGGTCTTGTTCACAGCCGATATCATGGTAATTTAATTGTGTCGGAATTTCCTTTATCTCGCGTCAGGTTGATGCTCTTGTTGAGCCTGTCCTTTGATGTCGCTGATTTTGAGCATCTGACCAGTAGTCAGATAGTGATTTAGCTTTTGCTTAAGCATTTGCATCCGATGTTTTAATTCCTGATCGGATAGCCCCTCTACAAAGCGATCGCCTTGATCATTAAGGCCAGTAATAACCTGCCGCCAATCCGATTCAGTCTTTCCCTCCCCTGTTTGCCGGAGGATAATTGTGTATCGGATTGCTCGAATCCCGTTGACGCGGACAAACTCCACGAGCGTAGGTTTTTCATAGCGACACAAAATCCATGTGTCTTTAGGGCCACCGTACGGGAAGTCAGTCTGGAATATGCAGTCCTGTTCCGCAAACCCTGAATCGCTATAGATCATTTCGCATTTCCATGGTTCGATCCATTCAGATTCCCGCACCGGACACAGCAATGGGAAAATAACCTCTGGATTACCGTCCAATAGTATTGTGTGCTCCTTTATAGTTCTCTTATGGTTCATTTTTCCTCCAAGCCCAACGACTCAAATCAGCGGCAACAATTCCTCGCCGTCCGCTGAAGTGATTTGCTGGGCTGTTTATCGATTAAACAATATTTTCCCCTCATTGTATTTGTGAATCAACATAGATATGAGGGATTTATTCTCCGAAAGTGTTTTTTTGATTTTTGGAGCCGACGGGGAGAGTTGAACTCCCGACCAGCCGATTACGAATCGGCTGCTCTACCACTGAGCTACGTCGGCCCAGAAGATCCGGGGAATACAGCGGGGTAATCAGGAAAGAAAAAAGTTCACCAAAATTTAAACTCCA
>JASEHN010000245.1 GCA_030018715.1 Thermodesulfobacteriota bacterium
CCTTTGTCGTGCACCGGGCCGTGGAAGGGTACACCTTAATGCTCGAAAAGGTTCGCCTGCAGAAAGAGCTGATCGAGACTAAGAATTTTTTGGAATCCATCGTGGAAAAGGCCGGAGATGCCATTTCGGTAATCGACCTGGAGGGTAGGATTCTCTACTGGAATGAAGGAGCCGAGCGGATTTACGGATACCCCCAAGCCGAGGCGCTGGGCAAGAAACTTTCCGAGATTCTTTACCCCCAGGATGAAAAGGCCAGGATGGAGGAGGATAAAATTCTGGGAAACATCATGGCCCTGGTTAAAAAGGGGGAAGTGGCCTCGAGCATGGAGATCGAGAGGCTGACCAAAGACGGGCGGGAAATCATCACCAGTATGACCACCTCCCCGCTCAAAGACGCCGAGGGACGAATTATCGGAGCCTCCCGTATCTGCCGCGACATTACCTCTATGAAAAAGGCCGATGTCCGCTTCATTGCCGCCACGAATAAAGATTTAAAGGATGAAGTCAAGAAAGGAAATTTTCGGGCGGACCTCTATTTCCGCCTCAATGTTGTCCATCTATTCGTTGCCCCGCTGCGAGACCGAGAAGAGGATATCATGGTTCTCTTTCGATTCTTTATGGATCGTTTCAATGAACAGTTCCAAAAAGGGTTTGCCGAAATCTCCAGGGATGCAGAGGATCTAATCCTATCCTACCCCTGGCCCGGGAATGTCCGCGAGCTGCGCAATGCGGTGGAACGAATCATACTGCTGGAGAAAGGCGACACCATTCTTCCCAGACACCTCGCTTTCCTCGGCAGTACCGCAGGAGACAAATCTAAAGCGCCTCTCCTCAAACCGGCCATTCCTCCCCAGGGCATTGTATTAGACGAAGTCATGAAAGAGTATATTCAGTAGGCCTTGAAAATAAAGAAGGGGAATAAAATTCAAGCCGCTAAATTACTGGGAATCTCCCGCTCGGCGCTCCTCTACCGGATGGGAAAATATGAGATTAAATACCATTAATTACAGAGGACACAGAGGTCACATAGAAAAAGCAGACAGAATCTCCTGGCCGAAATGATCTTGCAGCCATTTTTTCAGGCCCGGAATCTCTTCCATCTCTCTTATCGACCGGGAGTTTTTCAAAGCGCAAGCATTGATCAGGGCGTTATTCATAAGGATTCCAGGCTCCAGCCCTAAATGTTTTGCCCGTATATCCCGCCAGGCTTTTAGCGCTTTGACCCTTTTGCGTACGGACGATGACAAATCCGGCCTTGTCTCCCGGGGGTACACCGGAAGATCTTCATCGGGAATGGCCATGGCCCGGTGAATTTCCTGCAGCAGGCGTGTCCCATATCTGTCGCTTTGCTTCCGGCTCAGGACTTTCCCCGTTTCCAATTCCTCCAGGCGCAAAGGTTTTTTCATAGCCAATTCCAGGAGCGTTTCGTTGCGGAGCACCTTGAAAGGGGGAAGATCCGACTTTTGAGCCTCCGCCTCTCGGAATTCCAGCAAAGCCTCCAGAACCGCAAGACTCCTGGGATCCAGGAGAAAAGCCCCCTTCACTTTTAGGTAAAGCGGGTCATGGCTGGAGGGCGTGAATCGGACCTTACTCAGAAGTAGGCATTCTTCCTCCACCCAGGATAATCGGCTCTTCTCTTCCAGTTCCTTTTCCAGCATACGGGCCAGGGGAATCAGGTACATGCCGTCCATGGCTGCGTATTCCACCATCTCCGAAGAAAGGGGTCTTTTGGACCAATCGGCCCGCTGATATTTCTTATTCAGCTCCACGTGGAACCGACTTCGCAGCAACGCTTCCAGACCGGTCTCCTGGAGGCCCAGAAATTTACAGGCCAACTGCGTATCGAAGAGGTTCTCGACCTCGAGCCGAAAATCCCGGTACAGGGAACGGATATCATAATCCGCCCCGTGGAATACCTTGCGGATGCGGGGGTTGGAGAAAACGGGGTGTAAGGCGGAAAGATCCCTTAGCGCCAAAGGATCCATGATATAAGAGGCGGATTCCGTAGCGATCTGTAGGAGGCATACCTTTTCGAAGTAGTGATACATAGAGTCCGCTTCCAGGTCAACCCCGATGATTTTGGCCTGACCCATTATCCGGCTAGCCCCTTCCAGGTGAGGAAGGGTCTCGATCCATTCATAGGAAAATTTATTTCCATCCATCGTTTTTGCCGATTCCTTTCCAATTATTCAAGCCTTCAGGATACCTTACTTTACGAGTGAACCCAAGGACTAAATGTCGGAATGGGGTCGGGCCGCGGAAAACCTGATGTACGGAATCAAGAAGGCGAAGAAGGATGGAATCGGGGTGATGGAAACCCGGAAATGACCCCGGAGCCGCCCCGTTTTTTCGGGGGAAAGAGTTTTTGCCTGCATCTCCCCCGGTCGGATTCGAATCCGGGCCCATGGGGGAAACGCCGAGGCCCTTTTTCCATTTGACACCATCCCTTCACCTTTCCTATACTGACCCCGGTGAAGATCCCTGCGTTTTTTTTACCAAGATTGCGTAGCGGTCCGGTTCAGGTCCAAGATAACATTCATCCCTGGAAAGGAGACGAGATGAGCGAGCTGAAAATCGGAGACATCAAGAAAGTCACGGTCATCGGGGCGGGGCTGATGGGGGCGCAGATCGGCGAACTGATGGCCCGGATCGCCAAGTGCCGGGTTACCCTGGTGGATGTGAAGGAGGAGCTGGTAAGCAAAGGGCTGGCGGGCATCGACCAGAGGACGGAGAAGTTTTTTGTGGCCAAGGGCAAGATGACTGCGGAAGAGAAGAAAGAGCTCATGAGCCGGATCGGCGGGACCACGGACATCGCCAAGGCGGCCGGGGGGTCCGATTTTGTCCTGGAGGCGGCGACGGAGAACATCAAGATCAAGAAGGAACTCTTCAAGACCCTGGACGAAAATGCGCCTGCCCCGGCCATCCTGGCGACCAACACCTCTTATCTGAGCATCACGGAAATCGCCTCGGCCACCAACCGTCCTGACAAAGTGGCGGGGATGCACTTCTTCAACCCCGTCGGGGTCATGAAGCTGGTGGAGGTGGTGAAGGGGGCGAAAACCTCGGAGAACACCGTGGCGGTAACTTCCGAGCTGGCCCGCCTCCTGCAGAAAGAGCCCGTGGTCTGCTGGGATGCCTCCTACGGGTTCCTGGCCAACCGGGCCTATTTCGCCATGCGCATGGAAGCGGTCCAGATGGTCTATGAGAGGGTGGCCCCGCCGGAGGAGATCGACAAGGCCCTGAAGCTCGGCTACAACCTGCCCATGGGGCCGCTGGAGCTGGCCGACATGGGAGGCTCCTGGGGGATCTACGCCAGCTCGGAGGAGGACCGGATCCGGGAGCTGGGATCGGAGAAGGGAAGGCTGCACCCCCTCGTCCGGCTCATGGTCCGGGCCGGCTACACCGGAGGGGCGGGCAGGAAAGGGATCTACGACTTCTACCGGGAAGTGCTTGCCAACATGAAATAGCAACCGCGGGAGGCGGTCGGCGAACCGCCCCGATTCATGGAATCACCGGCCACTCTCCCGGCGGCAATTCCCAAATGGCCCTGCACCGCAGGGCGAATTTCCATTTTCAGGATCATCTCCAAATTCGTTGAGGACAAAAAGGTTTGTATGGGTGAAATGTTCAGTGATTTCAGGGGCCCGAAAGGAAAGCCATTTTGCTTGTAACCCTGAAGCGCAAATCTCTTCTTTGTTGGGGCGGGGGTGTTCTCTTAGGATTCTGAAGCCTTTTCTTCCCGCCCCCGCTGCGCTTCGCGGAAAGCCCGCCGGGGGTTATTAGAAACAGATATCCCGCCGAGGCTTGCGGCGCAAACTGACTTTCCTTCCGGGCCCTTGCCAGGCTTTTCTGAAATCGTCGGTCAACGAATTTGGAGATGATCCCATTTTCAAAGAATTGAAGGTAGGGATATGAAATCCACAGTGAAGGTCGGGGATCTGATTGCTTTCGTGGAACAGGCCTACCGGTCCGCAGGAGCGCCGCAGGAATACGCCCGGACCGCTGCCGAGGTGATGGTCGAAGCCAACCTGTGCGGAGTCGACTCCCACGGGGGGTGGATGCGCAAGGCCAAACCACAGATGACCCCGCCAAAATTCTCAAGAGCAGACGGCTGGTTCCCACGGGGCAGCACAAGGGATCCGGGCTGGCCCTGATGATCGACATCCTCACCGGGATCCTGTCCGGAGGAATGTTCTGCGGAGAACTCCTGGGTGAGGCCAAGGGAATGCCCCACGCGACGGGCTACGGCCAGGCCTTCATCGCCATCGACATCGCCAGCTTCCTCCCCCTGGAGGTCTTCCAAAAACGGGTGGACGAGCTGGTCTCCTACGTGAAGGCGGGGCCGCTTGCCGAGGGCTTCACCGAGATCCACATCCCCGGCGAGAGATCCTGGAAGGAAAGGGCGCTGCGGGAGAAGGACGGGATTCCCCTGGACGAAATCACCCTGGACGAGCTCCGGACCCTGGCCGGACAACTGGGAATTCTCTTTTTCCCGGTCGGCGGGGAGTAAGAAAACGCCCCCTTTCCCCGATTGAGGGAAAAGTTCTGTCGTCTTCTTCGTCTTCTGGGTCGGACCTGGCCAACTCCTTGATTTTCATAAAGATATGCCCCCACAGAAGGCGCTTTTCGGCCTTAAACCCATTTTTTCGTGGCCAAAATCACCCCCATTAAATGTTCCATGGAACAACCGGGAAAATAACACCGTTTTTTGCATTTCTACCGTTTTAGAAGGATGATTTGGGGTTCAAAATTGCCGTTCTAAGATCCAAAAACCACCCTTTTTCATGGCGTTCTTTTGCAATATCCAATACTTATCCTGGTCCGACCCGCATGCGGCATGTGCTTAGATCCTTCCGTGATTGCCGGTTTGGAATACCCAAAATTTGTGGAGATGGTGTCTTCGGGCCAGAGGCGCTTGTCGCAAGAGAATCGGTTGCAGGCCATTTGGAAGATGGCGGTGGATTCGGTAGGCTGTGAGGTTGGGCCGGCGGTTGCCTTTGAGGTCCAAGTGATGGTCGAGGGGCTGAAGCAGATCCGGGAGTGTATCCGGGACATTGAGGAGAAGATTTACGAGGTCTGTTCCCGGGTTCCCGAGTATGGATTTTTGCTGAGCATTCCGGGTTTTGGTCCGGATGTTTCGGCCAAGGTTTTAGGGGCGGTGGGAGATCCATTTCGTTTTCAGAATGGCAAACAGGTTTTGAAGATGGCGGGTTTAGACCTCAGTGCGGAACGTAGTGGAAAAACTTCCCCGAGTGCGATTCCGGTCATTTCCAAAAAAGGAAAAGCGG
>JASEHN010000246.1 GCA_030018715.1 Thermodesulfobacteriota bacterium
GGGCCCAAACAGAGGCGTTGCCGCCATTTTTTCAAAACTCTAAACTGATACAAAAAAGGCAATAGGTAATATATCACAAGGAGCCTGCTAACGGAAGGGCTTACAAAAACGCTGCGGTTCTGCAGCGCCGGAGTGCTGCAGTTTTGCAGTAAACCCAGCCCAATCAGAATATTTTTAAAGCATAACGTCTCTATAGCACACCGCCAAAAGCAGAACCCCGACCCGGCAGCACTTTTATTAGTCTTCCCGCACCACAAATCCCCAAAGATTATCTTTTCGCAAGGTCTCAGAATAACGCCGGGCTTCTGCCTCTGAGCGGAAAGCCCCCAGGCGGACCCGGTAGAATCGTTTTACATTACTCTCCCAGAGGACGACATTAACATGCGGATGCTTTTTCTTTAATTCCTCCTGAAAACGCAGGGCATTTTCTTTGTCCGTAAAAGCTCCAACCTGGATTGCAAAAGTCCCCTTGAAGAGTAAGGATTCATCTCCGGAAAAACCTATGACTTCGACAGACACTTTTGCGGTCCCTGTTAACAAGATTCCTATGGCCCGGGCTCCGCTTTTGGAAAGGTCGATGATGCGGCCTGGGATAAAAGGTCCCCGGTCGTTGATGCGAAACTCAGCCACCTTTCTGTTTTCCAGGTTTGTCACCCGGACACGGAGGTTGAAGGGTAAGGTTTGGTGGGCTGCGGTCATGGCGTACATGTCGTAGATTTCGCCGTTGGCGGTTCTGCGGCCGTGGTATTCTTCTCCATACCAGGAGGCCAGTCCTTCTTCCCGATAAAGCCGGATCTTTTCCCGATCGAAAGGCTCGTAGGGCAACTCTTTTTTGGAGGGAGCGCAGGCGGTCAGAACGATTATCAGTAAGAAGGCCAATTTCCAGAGAAAAACATTCTTCTGGACCATCATAGTTTCCCCAATTTTCTTTCTTCCCGGGCTGAAAAATAAATGCCCAGAAGGACGAGTGTTCCTCCCCAAAGGAGCTGGTTAGTCAAGGGCTCTTTTAAAAGGAGAAAAGCCAGAATTGTGGCCCCGATCGGCTCCCCCAGGATCAATACAGCGACCAGGGTGGCTGAAAAAAATTTTAAGGCCCAGTTCAGGGTAGTATGACCAATTAGCTGCGGGAAGAGTGCCAGAAGAAAAAAGATAAGGTAAGTTTTGGGAGTATAGTTGAATAAAGAATTCCCGCTGATCAGGGCCAGGAAAATTAAAAGGATGGCAGCCACTCCGTAAACGAGGGTGATGTAGGCCGTAAGTCCCATCTGCTGGCGAACGCGCCTGCCTACCAGAAGATAGCCGGTGGCCATGATGGCTCCTAACAGGGCCAGGAAATTTCCGTAGAGATTTTCTTTTCCCTGGCCTAAGTCTCCCCAGGCTATAATTATGCCCCCTAAGACGGCTATTGATATGGAGAGGAAGAGGGTGGTAGAGATTTTTTCGCGCAAAAGAAAGGTGGAGGCCAGGGCGACAAAGATAGGATTGGTGGTGACAAAGATCACCGAACTGGCCACGGATGTATATTTCAGGGAGGTAATCCAGAGGGCAAAATGAAAACAGAGAAACACTCCGGCCAGGGTGGACGCTAATATTTCCTGCCGCCCCATCTGGCGGAATTCCCCAATAGTCCGGGGGAGGGTAAAAAGAAGTAGTAATAAAGTGGCCAGGCCCAGGCGGTAAGCGGCAATGACCAGAGGGGGAGCATGGCAAACCTTGATCAGGATGGCGGCGAACGAAATGGCCGCCAGGCCAATGGGAAGGAGAATCATGGCGCGCTTTGATGGTTGGAGAAAGGTTTTTTTTTCAGACATGGAAGCGAATGTGCAGGATGTCGCCATCCTGGAGGATGTAATCTTTACCTTCCACCCGGATGAGTCCTTTTTCCCGGGCCACTGACATGGACCCGGTGTTGACAAATTCATCGCAGGAAATGACCTCAGCGCGGATAAATCCCCGCTCCATGTCCGTATGAATCTTCCCGGCCGCCTGGGGGGCGCGAGTTCCGGCAGGGACAGTCCAGGCTCTGAGTTCCGGACCTACGGTGGTGTAGAAAGTTATCAGATTTAAGAGTCGGTAACCAACCCGGATAAGCTGATTCAGAGCCGACTCCGTAAGGCCCATCTCTTTCAAGAATTCAGCTCGTTCCCCCTCGGAAAGCTCGGCCATTTCGGCCTCCAGATCGCCGCAGACGACCACCACCGGGGCTTTTTCCGGGGCAGCCAATGCTTCTACCTGTGAAACCCACCGGCGCTCCTTCAATTCTTTTTCACTGACGTTAGCAACATAAAGCAGCGGCTTGGCCGTTAGCAATTCCAGGGAATGAAGAATTTTCTGTCCCTCCTCGGGAAGAAGTAACCCTTTTGCAGGAAGACCCCTGGAGAGGCGCGCCTGAATCTCCTTGAGGAAGGGTATTTCCGCTGAGGATTTTTTATCCCCGACTTTAGCCTGGTGAGTGGCTTTAGTTATGCGTTTCTCAACTGTTTGCAGGTCGGCCAGGATGAGTTCCGTCTGGACGATTTCAATATCCCGGCGTGGATCTACCAAGCCGTAAACGTGCACCACATTTTCAGCTTCGAAGCAGCGGACGACATGGGCCACGGCATCAACATTGCGAATATTGCCCAGGAACTGGTTACCCAGCCCTTCTCCCCGGCTGGCCCCTTTGACCAGCCCGGCAATATCCCAGAATTCCAAAGTCGTGGGTGTTACTTTCTCAGGGCGGAGAATTTTGGCCAGCTTTTGCAAACGATCATCGGGAACCGGGACAATACCCTGATTGGAATTGATGGTGCAAAACGGATAATTGGCCACTTCTGCCCTGGCAGAGCCGAGAGCGTTGAAGATGGTGGACTTTCCGGCATTTGGCAGCCCGATGATCCCGCAGGTAAAACCCAAATCCAGCCTCTTTACCTGATCTATTTTCACTCCTTTGGCGGGCATTATACCGGAAAACGTAAGGAGGGGCAAGAAATCCTAAATTAGGAAGCAAGGATCGAAAAGCTCATTTTAAACCTAAGAAAGAGCCAAGAGCAGACTTGACCCCTCCATATGGATCCTATGAGTTACGAGAACCTTTGACATCTTACGAGGATGATTTTGGCCCTAAAAACATGGATTTAAGACTAAAAAATGCCTTCTATTGGGACATATTTTTTTGAAAAACAATAACTTGGCCGGGTCCGACCCGGAAGGACAATCATGGCAAGGGTAAGATACACTAAAATCTAATTAATGGTCAATATCTACGTTCCCTGATGTCTTCGAGTTCACTCCGGGGTTAATTCTGTACTTTCCTTTTTTAAAAACCTCTCCTTGAGTTTATGCTGCTTTTTTCAACCGTTTTTCTATTTACCGAAATCGCTTAAAAGCTCGGGAGATCTCATTTGCAAGGATTTGAAACTTTTTTTCTTTCCGCCCGTAATCGGCGTGACTTGAGGACCGTCTCCCTGGGTAGGTAGGTGGGGTAGGGGGGTGTGTCGGAATACCAGGGGTAGGTTTTGGCGGGCGGGGTTATCAATAATACCCGTTAAAATGCGATCGGTCAGGATTTGCCCTTACGGACATTTTAATCCATATCTTGCATAACTGCTTCACAAGTCTTCATCCGAATTAAACCCAGGAAGCCACCGGTTACTGGTAAAAATGGGCATAAAAAAGGCAGGAACATTTCTCATCCTGCCTTTGCTCTTTGAGAATTGAAAAGAATTGAATAATGATTTACTCCTTTTGCACCAAGACGCTCTTAACGGCGTTTAGGTCTCCTCCCTCAGCAATAATGTGAAGCCTGCCTGCCAAAAGTGTTTATCGTAAGATAAAGCTTCGCTGATTCCTTCTTCCTGCATAACTAAAATTGATGCACAGTCTGTAAGACTCCAATCTTTGTCCTGACGGTCTTTGTATAACTTCAGTGCTTCCTGAAATTGTATGCTTGTTTGCGGCACTATGGTCACATTTGCGTTACTACGCAATTGTTCAACAAGTTTAACTGCTGCTTGCCGTAAAACATGACCTTTACTGGCCAAGCCGGCCAATACTTCAACTAATACCATCTCGCTTGTAATAATCCTAACTCCGCGAAGTCTAGGAGAGATAGAGCATGCTTTGCCATGCAATTGGTCAAGGGGGTTTAAAAGTGCAATCCAATAGTCGGCATCTGCAAATGCGTTCTTCATTCTGTTTGTTTGGGGGCCCCATAAAGAAAGTGGTCGAGATTTTTCGATAGATCCCTTGGTAACTTTTCCCATTCTTCTTCAGGGATCGAAGCGCTAATCTCTTCCGCAATTTCCCAAATAGATTTTGCAGTTTCGTCGTATGGAACCACACCGACTGCCTGGATTGAAATATCTGTTACGGAAACGATCCGCTTCAACTTTCCATCTGGAAGAAACTCACCACGCCCTTTAATATGAAGCCGGCGACTCGCATGTTCTCTTAACCCTTCTATAATTGTAGTTTCTTGTTCTGGGGAAAATTTGCCAATAACTTTAGTTTCGTCAAATAAGCGCAATGCAAAGTTGCTTCCATCCAAGTCCGCTGCTCGAATCTCGCCAATAAGCTTAACAACATCCTCATATCCGGCCTGAACCAATTCGACCAGACGGGTGCGCTCCTTTGAGGAATAGCAAGCTGTCACATCTTTTTTAGCAGGTTTCAGTTCGATTCTCTCACCAGTTCGCAATGTCCTGCCATATTCCGAGAATAACGGAATGATTTTCTTTGGAAAGGTTTGCGGGAGTGGTTTGTCCTTAGAAACCGACTCAATCGAGTCAGAGACTAACACTACCGCCTCATCAAGTTCGTCTGGTAATGGCTCGAAGGGCAGTAATCCTTCCTGTAACTCTATTTCCCGCATCAGAGGAACGGCTGCACTTCCAGGGATAATTTTATAGAATTTTAAGGACAGCGAATCTTCAAAGTTTTTTGGTAGCCGTTGGCGATCAGGATTGTTACAACGCCAAAGTTCTTTGGCAGTCTCCACCAGTATCGTCTTGTAAGTGATTAGCTCGGGTAACACATCGACGTCAATGCCGTGATCATCAAATCGGCCACCCCGGAATGTATGCGTGACAAGCTCGTATTGTTTTTTGGGCATAATTAAACTCCATTTAAGTATTGTCAGAAATCGGGCATCGAAGCAAGATGTGGAATTTGTTGCTCACGCGTGTTTAATTTAAAAAATTTTTTAGAAATACCCGTGAAAATGAAATTTTGCAAAAAACCTGATCAGCATACCCCCCTCATGATTCCCAATTGAAATCTACACCTTTTG
>JASEHN010000247.1 GCA_030018715.1 Thermodesulfobacteriota bacterium
CAACTTTCTTTTTGCCGTTCACCGTCATTTGGAGATGATCGGAAATATTTTTGGGCGGACAGGGGCAGGCAAGGAATAAAGTTGAGTTTCAATATTCTTGTGGTATTCTAAGAAAAGATTTTAAGCGAAAGGGAATGTTTTTATGGCAGAAATTGAGAGTGAAGAAGAAGTTAGTTTTGCCGAACTTTTTGAAAGCAGTAACCAGACTCCGAGTAGAGGATTCGCTCCCGGAAGCACCGTTTCCGGGATTGTGGTGAAAGTCAGTAAGGAGACGGTCTTTGTTGATTTAGGGGGCAAAAGCGAGGGCTTTGCGGACATAGAAGAATTCCGGGACAAAGATGGAAGCCTGAATGTTAAAGAAGGAGATCGGGTTAAACTGATGGTGGCCTCTCTTCGGGGAGGAATTCATCTCAGCAAGGCGATGAAGGTTCATGGAGCCGAGGCTGTGAATTTGCTTAGGGAGGCGCAGCGAAATCAAATCCCGGTGGAGGGAAGGGTGGCGGCTGTGAACAAAGGGGGTTTTGAGGTAGAAATTTCCGGGATGCGGGCTTTTTGTCCGCTTAGCCAGATTGGCCTGCAGTATTGCGAAAAACCCGAAGAGCATGTCGGAGCGAGGTACCAGTTCTGCATCATGGAAATGAAGGAGAAGGGAAAAAATATTATCGTGTCCCGGCGCGCCCTCCTTCAGGAAGAACAAGAGAAGAAGGCCAAAGAGACAATGGCCTTACTCAAACCCGACCTGGATATTGAGGGTAAGGTTACCAGAGTTGTCGATTTCGGCGCCTTTGTGGACATCGGGGGAGTCGAAGGAATGGTGCATGTATCTGAGCTAACTCGCGTTAGGGTCAATCATCCTTCTGAGATCCTTGCCCCGGGCCAGGTGGTCAGGGTTAAGGTCCTGAAGATTGAGCCGGAAAAGAATGGCCGCCAGAAGATTGCCCTTTCGATGAAGGCTTTGGAGCCTGAAGCCTGGGATAAGGGTTTTACATTCAAGGAAGGGGAGGTGATTTCCGGAACAGTCTCGCGGCTGGCTGATTATGGAGCTTTTGTGGAAGTGGCCCCGGGTCTGGACGGCCTGGTTCATGTCTCCGAAATAAGCTATCAGAGAGTTCCCCATCCGAGCAGGCTTCTTAAAGAAGGGGACCGGGTGGATGTGCTAGTCCTGAAAATAGACGAAGAAAAACGCCGGATATCCCTTTCCATCAAAGATGCGGCCATAAAGCAACAGATGGCCGGGCAGGAAGGGGAAGCGCGTCTCGAAGTCGGCCAGGCCCTCAAGGGGATCGTAGAAGACCAGAAGCCCTATGGCCTTTTTATAAGGCTTCCGCAGCTCGGAATGGAGGTAAAGGGGCTGCTTCCCATGGAGGAGTTAATTCACTCTGACAAAGGGGACGTGAAAAAGAGGCTCCCCAAAGGGAAAGAGATTCAGGTGGAAATCGTTGCCATAGATGAAAAAGGGCGCATCCAGCTTTCCCAGAAGGTTATGAAGGAAAAGGAAGACCGGCAAGAATTCCAGAAGTTTCTCACAAAAGAAGAGAAGGTCGAGAAACTCGGCACCCTGGGGGAGATATTCCAGAAGTTGAAGAAGTGAAAAATGCCGATATGAAGGCTTCGGGGGGATTCTTTAATCCTGCTGGGGAATATTTGCAATGGTTTTTAAGAATGAACCCATAACCCTCCATGATTAATGTATTCATCATCATTGGCGCTTGCCTTTTGCTGGTTGGTCTTCTTTATCATGAAAAAAAGAAGAAGAAAAAATCCTGTTTAATCAACAAAACAATCCTCTCCACCCTTTTTGTTGTTATTGCGCTTCTCCAGCCCCACCCGGTTCAAACCTATTTTTATTACCTTCTGAGTGGCCTGGTATTATGCCTGATTGGCGATGTTTGCCTTGCTTTGCCCGGGGAGAAAACATTCAAAATGGGCCTGGTAGCGTTTTTGCTGGGACATGTTTTTTATATTTTTGGTTTTGCGGTTCTGACAGGGCTCCCGCAATGGATTTCACCGGGAGCCTTGGTCATTTTGGGCATCAGCTTATTTATTTTTATCTGGCTTCGTCCATATTTAAAAAGCATGCTTTTACCCGTGATGGTTTATATGCTTGTTATCACGGCAATGGTTTTCGGAGCCTGGGCGGTATTCTGGAAATCCGCCGTTCCCTTCACTGGAAGGGCGCTCATCCTGGCGGGAGCCTTGAGTTTTTACTTTTCAGACATATTTGTCGCGCGGGATAGATTTATCAAAGAGGAATATACCAATCGGCTCTTGGGATTGCCGTTATATTATTTAGGGCAATTTTCCCTGGCCTTTTCAGTAGGACTTTTGCAGTGAGTGAGGAATAATTTTGTGGGTCATCTCCAAATTAGTTGAGGGCCAAAGAGCTGGCATATTTAAAATGGGCAGTGATTTCAGGGTCCCGGAAGGAAAGTCATATTGCTTGCAATCATGAGGCACACATCTCTCCTAAGCTTTGGCGGGAGAGTCCGCAATTTCTTCGAAGCTTTATTTCCCCGCCCCCGCTACGCTTTGTGGAAGGGAAGCTCTGGGTTTATGGAAAGCGGATATCCCGCCGATGCTTGCGGCGTCCTGCCAAGGCAGGACCTTTCCTTCCGGGCCCTTGGCAGGCCTTCATTAAAAATTTGATCAACTAATTTGGAGATGAACCAATTTTGATGATCTCGTAAAAAGTCAAAAAGCCCCTTTCCCCGTCATTCCGGCGAAAGCCGGAATCCAGTTATTTCAAGTAGTTCTGGACTCCTGCTTTCGCAGGAGTGACAGTTTTACGACTTTTTACGAGACCATCAATAGTAGGTAGTAAACAACTCACTACTCACTGGTTCAAGCGCTCTCACGCCTGACGACTTAGGGTTTTCTTGAAGGAGGAAATAGATGGATGCGAGATTTTTTTGGGAAACCAGCCATCCAGAAATAAGTGAACATTCTTCCGATAACATTTCCCCGACAGGGGGAAAAAATCGAGAATTTATTCTTTTCAACAAGGTCCAGGGGGCGATGAGGTATGTCCCGGATTTTGCAGAAACTTGTAAGGTGATCCTGGATGCTGTGATGGATGAAGTGGGTGCCGAGAATTGCTCCATCATGTTGAAGGACCCGGCTTCGGGTGAATTGTCCATTCGGGCCGCGCGGGGAAAAGACCAGAAGAAAAGCGTTTATTACTCAACTCCTTCGTCTAATGGGAAACGTTTCAGATCCGGAGAAGGAATTGCCGGCTGGGTTTTTAAAGAAGGCCGGGCAGTGATGGCCAACGATGTCCACGAAGAGTCGCGTTTTGTTAAAGTTGATGGATTGAACAACAACGTTAGATCCTTGATCTGTTTCCCCATTCGGGAAAAAGAGCAGGTGGTTGGTGTTTTTAACCTCAGTCATTCGAAGAAAGGAGCTTTTAGCGAAGGGGACAAATTGGCGCTTTCCTATATTTCCAGCCAGGTAGGAGCGGCCCTCACCTCAGCCCGATTTTTCTTGAAAATTCAAGAAATGAATCGCTTGTTGAAAGATGCCGATGAATCCCTTTTAAGGCCTTGCCCACCTCTTTCCGCTTCTTCTTCTGCCTTTATCGAAGTCGGTGAGATGATGGCCCGCGAACAAGGGATCTTCATTTATGTCAATGAAAAGATGCACCGCATTAAAGAAATCATCGATCAAGTGGCTAATACGGATGTGACTATTCTAATCCAGGGCGAAAGCGGAGTAGGCAAAGAAGTGGTGGCGCGCTCCATCCATCTCAACTCTATCCGCCGTGATAGGCCTTTTGTGAAGGTTAATTGCGCGGCCCTGCCTACTGAACTTCTGGAGAGTGAGCTTTTTGGGTATGAAAAGGGAGCTTTTACAGGAGCTTACCGCCAGAAACCGGGTAAGTTTGAACTGGCCAATGGAGGAACCATTTTTTTGGATGAAATTGGCGAGATCAGTCTTTCTCTTCAGGCCAAATTACTTCAAGTATTGCAGGATCGGGAATTTTCCAGGTTAGGCGGGAAAAAGGATGTACGGGTGGATGTGCGGGTTTTGGTGGCAACGAACCGGAACATCGAGAAAGCTGTTTTAGATGGGCGATTCCGCGAAGACCTTTATTATAGGTTGAATGTGGTGAACATAACGATTCCTCCCTTGCGGGAGAGGAAAGAGGAAATTCCTATCTTTGTGGAGTATTTTTTGAATAAATTTAGCGAGAAATTCCATAAAAATGTCCGACCATTATCCAGTTCTCTGATGAAAGCTTTCCAGCAACACCATTGGTTGGGAAATATTAGGGAATTGGAAAACTTGATTCAACGGTATGTCGTCCTGGGTGATGAAGAAGAGATTATGAGGGAGTTGGCATCGATTAAAAAGGAAAAAATTTCCGAGGAAAGAGAAGATGAGGATTCTCGAAGAAAAGGGCAGCCGTCATTAAAAGAGGTCCATAGAGAAGCGGTCCGAAAGGCCGAGAGGGAAGTCATCTGCACGGCCTTGGAGCAGACGAATTGGAACCGTAAGAAGGCCGCTGATATTGTAAAAGTCAGTTACAAATCCTTACTTTACAAAATAAAGGAATTCAACATTCAATAATAAACCTACTTTCCCCCCTTACACCCTTTTTTTGAAAAGCAGTGGGGAGGATTAGGGTTGAGGTGAGGGTTTACTCATGAGAAAAAATTTTACAGCAGAGGTTCTGGCAAATCTTAAAATCTGTAGCTCAATTGTCATTCCGGGCAAGCGACGCCCTGCACCGCATGGTGTACGGGGCGAAGCGCGACCCGTAATCCAGGGTTTTCAGGCTGCCCTGGATTCCCGTTTAAGGTTACCCTCGCAAAAGCAAGGGGCGGGAATGACGGTGTTTATGACTTTTGCAAGAGCTTCAATGGTATTTTTTTCCTAAAAATTTCACTGAATGCCATAAAATGGAAATAATTTACCACTTATTACCTATTTATTTCCACTTTTTCCAAATGGCCCTTCATAATTATTGTTTGATTCAGTAAGTTTATTTAAAAAAAAGGGTTAAATATCAAAGGTTGTAGATTGATTGTTAAAAATCCTTACTTATGGTATTAAGATTGCTTTTTTTAAACATCACTTAAAAGACATCACCCCCTCCCAACCCTCCCCACTCGGAGACTGTGTCATAATCGGACTGGAGGGCATGAAAGAGGAAGCATCGGCGGGTGAAGAAGTTCTAAAGGGCTCCAGCATTTGGTTCCGCAAAGAGGCGGCGGATTCGTAGTACTGCGGATTTATTTAGGTTTCAGCCCGCCGCGTTCCTA
>JASEHN010000248.1 GCA_030018715.1 Thermodesulfobacteriota bacterium
ATTTCCTGGGAGGAAGCCCTGGAGAATGTTTCCCGGGAACTTCAAAGGGTAAAAGGGGAATTTGGGCCCGAGTCCATCTTTCTGATGGATTACTTTGGTTCAATGAGCCCCCTGCACGGCCCGACAAAATCCGCCCGGCGCTTTTTTTCTTTTTTTGGCGGATGCACCACGCACCGGGGCAATACCTCGCTGGAAGCAGCCATTTTTTCCTCCCTGGTAACCTTCGGGACTCATTTCACGCGCAATTCCCGGGACAACTTTCTTTATTCCAAATTGATCATCATGTGGGGGTGGAACCCGCTGGTTACGCGCTTTGGACCGGATACGGCCTACTACCTGGCCCGGGCCAGGAAAGCAGGGGCAAAGATCATCTGCGTGGACCCCCGCGTCAGCCCTTCCGCCAAAACCCTAACTGACGAGTGGATTCCGATAAGACCGGCCACTGATACTGCCCTGCTCATAGCCATGGCCTGGGTGATCATCAAGGAAAACCTTGTGGACCGCAAATTCATTGATAGATATACAGTTGGCTTCGAAAAATTTGAAGACTATGTGACTGGAAAAGAAGACGGAGTGGACAAAACACCAGGTTGGGCTGAGGCAATTACCGGAGTTCCTGCGGAAATCACCCAAAAACTTGCCCGAGAATACGCCACTCTCAAGCCCGCGGCGCTATATGCCGGCTGGGCTGCGGGGCGGACTGCCTTCGGGGAACAGTACCACAGAGCGGCCTCAACACTTGCTGCTATGACCGGCAATATCGGCATCAGGGGGGGCCATGTAGCCGGCGGAACTGACCGTATGCCCCTGGGTTTTTTATCAAAATCTCTTCCAGCGCCACATAGCTCCATGCCGGCTGTTCACGTAACCGAAGTTTATAATGCCCTGATCCAGGGAAAAGCAGGCGGCTATCCCAGCGACATTAAGCTGCTTTACATCGTCGGCTGTAACCTTTTGAACCAGTTTTTGAACACGAATAAAGGTATAAGGGCTTTGAAGATACCGGACCTTATCGTGGTTCATGAACTATTTCTTACTCCCACAGCGCGATTCGCCGATATCGTTCTTCCCGTCACTCACTTCCTGGAAGAAGAAGACATCGGGCAACCCTGGACAGGCGGGCCTTATTTCATATACATGAACAAGGCCGTAGAGCCTTTACCCGAAACTAAAAGCGATTTAGCCATCTTTTCCGAACTGGCCGCGCGCCTGGGAATAACCGGCTTCACCGAGAAGACCGAGGAAGGTTGGCTGGAAGAATTTGTCGCGGCAACGCCGGGACTTCCGGATATCAATAATTTTAAAAAGAAAGAAGTTTACTCCATCGAATTTGAACAGCCCTGGGTAGCTTTCAGAGACCAGATTGAAGACCCGGGGCGCCACCCCTTTCCAACCCCTTCAGGTAAGATTGAAATTTACAGCCAGAAGTTGGCCGAGATACAAAATCCTCTCATTCCCCCCATTCCCAAATACATGGAGCCATGGGAGGGGCCGAAAGACCCGCTAACCAGCAAATATCCCATCCAGTTGATAAGTCCCCATGCCCAAGGGCGGGTTAATTCTTTGTTGGATAACATCCCCCGCCTGAAGTCTTTGAATGAGGAGGCCATCTGGCTTAACCCACTGGATGCCAAATACCGGGGCATAAAAACAGGCGACAGGGTGCAGGTCTATAACGACCGGGGTCAACTGATCACCATTGCTAAAGTAACTGAGCGGATCATGTTAGGAGTAGCCAGCCTGGATGCGGGGGCGTGGTTTAAGCCGGATGAACATGGAATCGACCACGGCGGCTGCGTCAACGTATTGACCCAGGATAAAATGTCTCCCGCAGGCGCTTTTGCATGTAACAGTTGTCTTGTTCAGGTAGAGATCGTTAAAGCTCAAGGCTAAAAAATTAAGGGATAGAGGAAACCGGCAACACCCATTTTTTTAAACCAAATGATGTCAAGTAATTGACGATTTACTAAAACTGGGGGGGCTGTTGAGGGGCCAGCGAACGATTATTTTTCCCCTCTATTAAAAAATGGTTCAAAATATTAGATGGTTAAATCATAGGTGGGTTAGCCTCTTTTAGGGCATAGAAGTTGCTTAAAAATAGAAAGATTCGGCAGATTGTAGTGTAGTAAAAACATTTTTTTGGAGTAAGAAGATGGAAACAAAAGGATCGATACTGGTCGTTGACGATGAACTTGGCCCCAGGGAAGCCTTGCGCATGATTCTCAAGTCCATTTATAAAGTGCACACGGTTGCAAATGGGCAGGAAGCATTGGATTTGATTCAGAGGGAAAAGATAGACCTGGTCACACTTGATTTGAAAATGCCCGGACTTTCGGGGATCGATGTGCTGAAGGAGATCAAGCAGCTCAATAAAAAAATCGATGTCATAATCATAACCGGACAGGGAACTCTACCCAACGCCAAAGAAGCCATACATTACGGAGCCGGGGACTTCATCTCCAAGCCTTTTAACGTTGCGGACATCATTGCCATCGTCAGCAAAGTTTTCGAGCGTCGAAACTACACCGCCAAGATCAATAGCCTTATCCAACAGATTAAAGATTTTCGAACAAAAGAAGAGAAGCAGGAGGAGGAGTTCAATTTCAATTAACCACGGGCCATACACCCCCAGGCAGTCAAATCCAGGCCACATCCTTTCTAACGAACTACTATCTTAGAGAATCAGAACTTGCCATATTCCGGGCAATTCGGAAGCATAATGGCCACCCGGTTGCCTTTAGCTATCCCCGGAAACTCAAAGCCCTTGGCCATCTTTCTGAACCGCTTTTCCAATGGTTGGAAAGATACCTCCCCGGTATTGCCTAAACTATCCCTCCTTCCTGGAGGGGGCGATGATCCAGAATCCGCTGGGGGCTAAAGCATCTCAGGTCAAGGGTAGGGGTTCGTCCCAAGATCAATTCGGCAAGGTACCGACCGGCGGCTGGAGACTGCTGAAGGCCGTGGCCGGAGAATCCATTGATTAAAAATAATCCCTGGAGTTCAGGCCATGGACCCAGGAAGGCGTTGCTGTCGAGAAGGTTCTGGTCATAAAGACCAGCCCAACCCCTTACGAGCTTGAGCGTTTCAAAGGCCGGAATGATCCTGGCCAGCTCGGGCCAGAGGGTCTCTTGAAAGCGCCCCCAATCCCAGTTGAAATCAAAACCAACTTTATCTTCCTCCATGGAACGGCCGACGAGTATCAGTCCCCCGGTTTCGGATCGGAAATAGAGGCCCGAGGGGGTGATCGTCAAAGGAAGGGGGTGTTCGAGGTTGACAGAAGGTTTAACGGCGAAGACTTCACGCCGGATTGGAATAATCGGCAATTCCACCCCGGCAGTTCGGGCCAGGTCGGCTGACCAGGCTCCGGCGGCATTAACAATTATTGGACTATTCAGAATTTGCCCGGAGGCCAGGCCTACGCCGCTCATGGCTTTCCCGGATTTTCTGAGTTCAACCACTTCATCGGCAATATAATGCGCCCCGATAGATACAGCCTTGGCCCGGTAGCCCATCAATAACCCATAAGGATCCAGATAGCCGTCTTTGGGGCCGAAGGTGCCTCCGATAAAACCATCGGCTGAAAATAAAGGGAAGCGCTTTTTAATTTCTTCTGTCGACCACCATTCCGCTTCTCCTCCCAGACTCTTCTGCAGAGTCAGGGCTTCTTCGGCCAGAGCCCGGCCAGAGTCTTCGATCAAAAAGAGATAACCCTCCTGGCGGAATTGAATAGACGGTTTCACGTCGTTTACGGCCATCTCCTCTTCAAAAGTGGAGAAGCGCTTCCGGGCATAAAGGGATATCTGAATGTTCTCTTTAAGGCTGAACTGGATTCTGACGCCTCCCAGAGAAAGAGCTGTAGAAGCCCGGGTGTAGGCCGGGTCACGTTCGACTACGGCCAGTTTGAGTTTTGGCTCGGCAGTTAGCAGGTGGAAGGCCACAGATGAGCCCATCACAGCGCCCCCCACGATAATGATGTCATAATTACTGTTTTTCATATTCACCAATCCACGCTTTCACACTAAACGCTTCTTATCCGGGTTTACCCGTGAAAATCTTTGTCCCATTCATAGTCCCATTCATATAAACCGACGAGATATTATAAAGATCATTTTTGGTGGACAAGACCCATACCCGGCGAGGGAACTTCAAAATAGGGAATATTTGTTCCATCCAGGCTGCCAATGAACGCGGTTTTCCGGTCTTCCCAGCCGAAGCAAATATTTGAAGGCCGCTTCATTACCTTGCTTTCGGGGTCTTCGAGGGCAATGACCAGCTCCCGCTGGGGAGTAAGATAACCGACGGCGTTCCACAGGGGAAAAGTTATCCATAAATTACCGGCTTCATCAAAGGCGATTCCGTCCGGGAAACCGAAAGGTCCGAGAATTTCCGGGCCGTAGACCTCCCGGTCGTGCAAAGACCCAATCCCGCCAATTTTAAAACGCAAAATCCTTTTTTTCATTGTCTCAGCTACATAAAGAAATTTTTCTTCCCGGTCAATGGCCAGGCCGTTGGCGAAACAAATCTCTTCGGCGACGATCCTGGGGAGGCCCTTTTCCAGAAGGACGATACATCCATCCGGAATGGGGTGCTGCAGGGCTTCATCAAGGTTCTGGCGGTTCGTTGAATTGGAGACCCAAAGCCTTTCCTGGGAATCGATCAACGGGAAATTGGGGGTTGGGGTTTTTTTGCCGCCGGCTTCCGTCATCAGGACCTGGTGATTTCCCTGCGGAGAAAGGGATTGCACCTCACCGTTGCCAATGTTGGCGATGATGCATTTACCTTTCTTGTCTACGCAAATCCCGTTGGGCAGGCCACCAACTGAGCCCCAAAAAGTGGTATTTCCATTCCTCTCAATTTTAGCGCACTGCCCCCGCCCGTCGGGCGCATACAATGTGCCGTCATCGAGAGCCATGACCCCCTCCGGCCTCAAAAGGCCGGTGCCGATGGTTTTTACGCCGGAGATATTTATTTTCATCACAGCTCCTCTAAAATAAAGTAACTTTCTCCTGCTGCTCTTGAAGCTTATTATAGCTCCCTTTCAATCAAAATGAAAAGGTTTTACCCTTCCCGGGCCTATTTTGACCCCTCAACTCTAACCCGGCATAGCCCGAGCCAAAAAGGTAAATTGAAAAATCCGAAATCCGAAAATCGAAACCCCAAACAAATATTAAAATCCGAGTAACAGTTTAGCGGTTTGAAAAAATGGTATAAAAGCCTTTGTTGAGGGCCGGGGGTTAGAGC
>JASEHN010000249.1 GCA_030018715.1 Thermodesulfobacteriota bacterium
GACGATTGAGCACCAGATTTTGAGATTTGCAGGAACTTCGTTTGTTTCCCATATTATCATTGAGGCCCTTGGGCAGAAAAAGGGGCAGGGCTGAAAAAATAAATTGATTTTTTCAGTTCGATAGGCTAAGAAGGAGGTGCAATAATCATGGAAGAAGGAAAACTTTGACGGGCAAGGGGTTTAGACAGAAAAAGGAAAAATGCCGCAAAGAAATCATTACCATCGATGGTCCAGCGGGGGCCGGGAAGAGCACGGTGAGCAAGATGCTGGCCCGGCATCTCCACTACCTTTATCTGGACACAGGGGCCATGTACCGCGCAGTAGCCCTTAAAGTAAGGCAAGAGGGCGTCAACCCTGAAGACGAAGCAGCCTTAGAAGATCTTTGCCAAAACATAAAAATTATTTTTCAGGGAGATGACGAAGGAAAAAGGATAATCCTCGATGGGGAGGATGTAACCCGGAAGATTCGTGAGCCGGCAATTGGGTGGATGGCTTCCAGGGTATCAATGAAGCGTTCCGTGCGGGAGGCCATGGTGCGGCTTCAGCGCAAAATTGGCGAGAAGGGAAAAATCGTGGCCGAAGGCCGGGACACGGGAACGGTTGTTTTTCCCGATGCCAGATATAAATTTTTTTTGAGTGCAGAACCGGGGGAACGGGCCAGAAGACGCCGGCTAGAACTTGTTGGCACAGGCCTCTCCTTAAAAATTGAAGAGATAGAAAAGGAAATGGCCCGGAGAGATGAGCAGGATTCCTCGAGGGAATTGGCCCCGCTGCGCCGGGCTACAGATGCCCTTTTAATCGACTCCACCGGATTAACCCCGGAAGAGGTCGTCGCGCGTATGCTGCAAGTTGTCCGGAAGGAGGATGGCCAGCTTTAATTGTGGTTGTGGTTTTTTTTTAATATGCTATAATTTTTAAAATAATTTGGAGGAAAAAGTTTGAGGGGGTTATTTAAATGTCAGTAAAAGAGGAAGAGCTTTTTTTTGAGAAAATGGGGGATGGTCCTCCGGTAGAGGCAATGGGAGAACAAAATGAGACCAAGACCAAACCCGAAGAAGGGGAAAGTTTCCAAGACCTTTACGAAGAAAGCCTGCACGAAGTGCAAGAAGGAGAAGTCGTCCGGGGGCGGGTAATCCATGTCGGCCCTGAATTTGTAACCGTAGACATTGGATTCAAATCGGAAGGCCAGGTTCCTCTGCGTGAATTCGTCACCAAGGACGGGGCGCTGGTTGTGTCGGTTGACGACCCCGTCGATGTTTTCGTGGAAAGGAAAGAATCTGAAACGGGGCTGGTGAACTTATCTAAGGAGAAAGCGGATAAATATAAATTCTGGGAAGAAATCAGTCGCGCTTGGAACGACGATCAGGTGATCGAAGGGAAGGTGGTCTCCCGAATTAAGGGAGGCCTAAACGTAGATATCGGGGTGATGGCTTTTCTGCCCGGGTCCCAGGTGGACATCCGCCCCATCCGCAATTTAGAAAAACTCATCGGCGGCACGTTCAAGTTCAAGATCATCAAGCTCAACCGGCGGCGCGGGAATGTGGTTTTATCCCGCCGGATTCTTATGGAGAAAGAACGGGAATCGCACCGGCAGAAGACCCTGGAGACTTTGGCAGAAGGACAGATTGTCGAAGGAGTGGTTAAAAATATTACCGATTATGGCGCCTTCATTGATTTGGGAGGGATCGATGGGCTGATGCATATCACGGATATTTCCTGGGGGCGGATCAACCACCCCTCGGAAGTTCTGACCCTCGGCATGAAAATCAAAGTCAAAGTTTTGCAATTCGACCGGGAACATCAGCGTGTATCCTTGGGGCTGAAACAAACCTTCCCCGATCCCTGGGAGAAGGTGGCCGAAAAATACCCCGTGGGAACGAGAGTCAAAGGAAAGGTAACTTCCATTACAGATTACGGAGCTTTCGTCCAGGTGCAAGAAGGGGTGGAAGGTTTAGTGCACGTTTCGGAAATGTCTTGGACCAAACGAGTCAAGCATCCTTCCAAGATTCTCTCCGTGGGGGATGAGGTGGAAGTCATGGTGCTGGATAATGATCCTGGACAGAAAAGGGTTTCCCTCGGTTTAAAGCAAACCAGCCCGAACCCCTGGGATACTATTGCCGAACGTTATCCAGTGGGAACGAAAATTCAGGGGCGAATCAAAAATATAACCGATTTCGGTATCTTCATCGGGATCGACGAGGGGATCGACGGCCTGGTGCATATCTCGGATGTTTCCTGGATTCAACGTCTCAAACATCCCTCGGAGGTTTTTAAAAAGGGGCAGGAAGTTCAGGCCATCGTCTTGAATATCGATAAGGAAAATCAACGCTTCTCTTTGGGCATCAAACAGATTCAGAAAAACCCATGGGACGATGTCCATCATCGTTTCAAAGTCGGTCAGCTCATCAAGGGCAAGGTTACGAACGTCACAAAATTTGGGGCTTTTGTAGAAATCGAACCGGGGATCGAAGGGTTGGTTCATATTTCCGAACTAAGCAACCAGAGAGTGGAAAAAGCAACAGAAGTGGCCAAAGTTGGAGAAGAGATTCAAGCCGTGGTCATCAACGTGGATCCCAAGAAACACAAACTCGGCCTGAGCATCAAGGACATCGCCCGCTATCAATCACATCCTTCCCGGAAAGAACCGTCCAGAGTCTATGACGATGACACTTCCGACTTCGGCCGCATGTTGAAGGAAGGGCTGGAGAGAAGGGCGCGTGAAGGCGACAACTTCCGGGAGCGGTAACCCCCAGATGAGAAGGCACCCTGTACTTTTGGGAATGATGGTCTTTGGCGTGCTGCTTGGCCTTTTTGTCATCAGCATCTGGGCCCTTTCTTATCTTTCCAGCCGGGAGGAAGGTATTTGGGGGAATGAGAAAGTAGCCATAATCGACATCAAAGGAGTAATCATCGACTCCCAACCCGTGGTCGGAAAGCTGGTAAAATTCCGTAAAAATGAAAAAGTTAAGGCCATCGTGCTGCGAATCGATTCGCCAGGTGGAGCTGTAGGCCCGGCCCAAGAAATTCATGCCGAGGTGAAAAAAACCCAGCGAGAGAAAAAAGTTTTGGTCTCGGTGGGTTCTGCAGCCGCCTCCGGCGGTTATTACATTGCCAGCGCTGCGGATAAAATCATAGCCAATCCCGGATCGATCACCGGTTCCATCGGAGTGGTCGTCGAGAGTTTGAACGTCGAAGAACTGTTTCGAAAAATCGGTTTGCGCTCCACGGTGATCAAAAGCGGCAAGCATAAAGACATCGGCTCTCCCATGCGCCAGATGACCGAAGAAGAAAAAAAGTTACTCCAGGGAGTGCTGGATAGCGTTCATGAGCAATTTATCCGGGCGGTGGCCGAAGGGAGGCAACTTCCTTTGGAGAAAGTGCGGGGTTTGGCTGATGGAAGGATTTTTTCCGGCGACCAAGCCAAGGTCCTGGGCTTAATAGATGAACTGGGAACCCTCGAGGATACCATTACCATGGCGGCACAGATGGCCGGGATCAAAGGAGAGCCGGAAGTGATTTATCCGGAGAAAAAAAAGTTTTCTCTGCTGGATATTCTTCTGGAGGAATCCATTCACAAAGTTTTACAGATCGTTCGGGAAAATTCAACCCAATTTCATTTATTTTATCTACCCTATCTAATTTACCCAACAGCTGAGAACTGAATTTTTTCCAGCCCCTCATGGCTTTTCCCCGTTATGCTTCCATAGACGTTGGCTCGAACACCGCGCGGCTTCTTCTGGCCGAGAAAACCGCAGGGGGAGATTTACATCCTTTGCGGGTGGAGAGACGAATTACCCGTTTAGGGGGCAATTTTTCGGGGGAAGGTAAGCTGGATGAAGGTGCCGCATTACGGACCATTGCAGCCCTCCAGTCTTTTGCGGATGTGTTACGGGAGGAAAGAGTGGAGACTGTCTTCGCCGTGGCCACCGGGGTGGTGAGAGCGGCAAAGGACGGTGAAGAATTCATTAAGCAAGTGTTTAAACTGACTGGCCTCTCCATAAATATCATTTCCGGAGAAGAGGAGGCCCGCCTGATGCTTCGGGGAGTGCTTTGTTCTTTGAAGGGTATGGCCCCATCCTGGTTGGTTGTCGATGTGGGGGGCTGGTCCACGGAAATCATCTGGGTAAGGGGAAATTCCCCAGGAGCTACCAGAAGCATACCCTTGGGGGCTGTGGCCCTGAGAGAAGGATTTCTTAAGAGCGACCCGCCAAAGGAAGATGAATTGGAGCTGCTTAAAATCCATACCCGAAAAGTCCTGGGAGAACTTCGCCAAGAATTCGAAAGAGGAGGATTAAAACTTGACCGCCTCCACCCGGACCTCGTGGGAACAGCAGGGACTATGACCACGCTGGCGGCAATCGATCAAAGACTTTTGCTTTACGATCCCCTGAAAATCAACGGCCATCAAATCTCCCGCCAATCCCTAAAAAAAATTTACCTTACCTTAAGTACCATTCCCGCGCGGGAGCGATTAAATTTTCCCGGCCTGGAAAAAGGGAGAGAAGACTTGATTGTCCCGGGGGTAGCAGTAGTGTTGAGTCTCCTGGATGTTTTTAAGCTAAAAAGAGTGCTTGTGGTTGACTCCGGAGTTCTGGAGGGGGTGCTTTTGCAGGAAATTTCCCGTTTTCCCTGAAAAGGCAACTTTAAAATTCATTTTTCTCCCTATATCCCTTATGCGCTTTTTGGAAAAGTGGGCGTTTTTCTTAAAAATTGCAGGAAGTTCCAAAAGTTCTTAATCGAAGGGGTGCCGAAAAATCTGGTTGTTTCAACCCAGATTTCCTTTCAAAAAGGAATCTGTCATTCTGGTCTTTGCTGGCGCGAAAAGCTTAATCCCAGTGAAAAGAGTTCAGGGCATTCGCGGCTGTCTGGCCAATGGCCTGGTCGCCCTTACCGTTTGGCGCTTAAAGGCTATAAAAAATATTGATGGAGGAAATATTAAAAAAATATTGACATAAAAAAAAATAAAAGGTAATATATAATATTTTAATATAGTTAAATATTTCTTCTCGCTGGCGTAGCTCAATCGGTAGAGCAGCTGATTTGTAATCAGCCGGTTGCGGGTTCGAGTCCCATCGCCAGCTCCAATATTTTTTCGGTTTTTAGCTGTCAGCCATCAATTTTTTGGATAGCTGATAGCTGAAAGTTGAAAAATAAATATGGAGAGGTTCCCGAGTGGCCAAAGGGAACAGACTGTAAATCTGTCGGCGAAGCCTTC
>JASEHN010000250.1 GCA_030018715.1 Thermodesulfobacteriota bacterium
CCGCAACGACGAAGGTGAAGCGCAATCCGCCTTAGGCGGACAGATGGACTTTTTATGAAGCCATCAAAGAGAAAAGCTTGAAATACGATCAACTCATTCAAGAAGTGCAAGAGGTCATTGATCCTATCCTTCAGGCCCAGGGGTTGGAGCTGGTTGACCTGGAATACCAGAGAGAGGCCCAGGGTTGGGTGTTACGGCTTTACGTCGACCGCGAAGGAGGAATCACCGTGGCCGATTGCGCCGAATTGAGCGGTGAGATCGGGGCGTTACTGGAGGTGCGGGACCTGATCACCAATCCTTATGTTCTGGAGGTTTCCTCTCCCGGCCTCACTCGACCCCTTAAGAAGCCCGCAGATTATAATAAATATCAAAAACGGCTGGTTAAGATAAAAACATTTGAATCCTTAGAAGGCCGGAAAAAATTTAAAGGAATCCTCTTGGGTATGGAGGACGAGAAGGTGTGCGTGGAAACCGAGGGGCGGATTTTTAAGATTCCTCTCCACGGCATAGCCAAGGCCAACCTGGAAATCGAATTTTAAAAAAAGGTGATGCAAAAATGATTTCGGAGTTGAGTCGAATCATCGACCAGGTGGGGAAGGATAAAGGAATCGATAAAAAGATATTGATCGATTCCCTGGAGCAGGCCCTGCTTGCCGCTGCCCGGAAGAAGTATGGCACCAAACAAGAGATCGAAGCCAAGTATAACGAAGAGGCTGGAGAAATCGAACTGTTTCAGTTCAAGACCGTCGTGAAAGAAGTGAAAAACCCTCCGGCGGAGATTTCTTTGAAAGAAGCCCGCGAGCTGGATGGAGACGTAGAGATCGGGGATAGCCTGGGCACCAAGATCGACATCTCGGAATTCGGCAGGATCGCTGCCCAGACCGCCAAGCAAGTGATTATCCAGAGGGTTAAAGATGCCGAGCGGGAAAATATTTTTGAAGACTTCAAAGACCGCAAGGGAGAAGTCATCTCCGGGACAGTCCAGCGCTTCGAAAGGGGCGCGATTATTGTTAACCTGGGAAGAGCAGAAGCGGTGATCCCGCAACAGGAATTAGTCCCCCGGGAGACCTATAAACCAGGGGACCGTATCCGGGCTTATGTCCTGGATGTGCGCAAGACCCCCAAAGGGCCCCAGATCATCCTTTCCCGCAGCAACCCGAACTTTTTAGCAAAGCTTTTCGATCTGGAGGTTCCGGAGGTCTCTGAAGGCATAGTCAAGATTCTTAATACCGCCAGAGAACCGGGTAGCCGGGCCAAAATTGCGGTCTATTCGGAGGATTCAGACGTGGATCCAGTGGGAGCCTGCGTGGGCATGAAAGGATCGCGTGTACAAGCAGTTGTCCATGAACTTCGCGGGGAAAAGATCGACATCATCCCCTGGAGTGATGACCCGGCCAGCTTCGTTTGCAACGCCCTGGCTCCGGCGGAGATTTCCAAAGTGATCATCCACCAGGAAGCCAAGTCCATGGAAGTCATTGTCGAAGATGACCAGTTGTCTCTGGCCATCGGTCGGCGGGGACAAAACGTCAGGCTGGCGGCCAAACTCACAGCTTGGAAGATCGACATCCGCAGCGAATCCAAAGCGGAACGAGTTGTTCCGGCGCTGGACGAGATTGCTTCTCGAGGGATGGACCAGGTAGATAAAATCGCCGGCGTCGGAGAAAAGACAGCCCAATTATTGAACGCCGCCGGCTATCTGACCATTGCGGACATCTGTCAGAGCACGCCTGAACAACTTTCCAAGATCGAGGGAATAGGCCTGAAGAAGGCGGAAAAGCTGATCGATGCGGCCAAAGCCCATTTTGATCAGGCAGGCGAAAAGAATAAGTAAAAGTTTGTAAATCCATGGACGCATTTGGTCCACAGGGTTATTGAAGGGGGTAGACAGGGTGACGAAAGTAAGGGTTCATGAATTGGCCAAAGAACTGAAGATGGAGAACAAGGATCTCCTCAAGCTTTTAGAAAAGATGGGGCTATCTGTAAAGACCGTCCACAGCACCCTGGAGGACTCTGATGTAGAGCGGGTAAAGAACCAGATCAGCCTCTCGCGGAAAGAGGGAGTGGTTGAGCAGCGCATTAAACCCACGGTCATCCGCAGGCGGGTGAAACGGGAAGATGTTACGCCTTCTCTCCCGGAGCCTGCCGCCCAAGAAGAAGTGAAACCCCCCACAATCAAGAAAGGCCCAGCCCCCGAAGTTGTTAAAGTGGCGGTAAAGCCGGAGGAGAAAAAGGCCAAGGCCGAAGGAAAAGTTGAAATACCCTTACCCCCCCCGGCAGGAATTAAAATCCCTCCGGCGCCCATGGTCACTCCCCCGGCCGAGCCGGCGCCGCCCGTGTCCGCCGTAGCGGACGCAGCACACATGCCCGCCAAGGCAAGGGAAATACCGGTCGTAGAAGTCCATCCTGTTCCAGGGCCGGAAGCGCCCCTCAAGGAGATTGAAGCGACCTCTCCCCTACCTCAAGTAGAAAAACCGGCGGTTGCCCTAGGCCTTGAACCAATACCCGTAATAAAACCGAAGATTCCCGAAAAGCCGTATGTTAAACCTTTGCCCAAAGTTAAGAAAAAGCACGAACCGGCGAAAATTATCGAGCGGCCCGCAGCTCCCCCGCCTTCCCTGGTTCCCGAATACCCGGAAGCGGGCAAAATATCTCCGGTTATTGTTACTCCCAAAGCGCCGGGCGTTAGGCCCAAGCCCCCGATCATCCTTCAGCGTCCAACTCCAGCCATCGTCAGGCCTGCGAGTGAAGAGGAAGAAAGAGGGCGGCGCAAGAAGAAAGTCAAAAAGGATGTGCAGGTTCTCGAAGAAGGCAAGCCCCACCGGGTGCGCATCATTTCGACAAAAAAGAGGCCCTTTAGGGAGCACGACATTTTACGGGAAGATCGCGGACCCAGGGCTTTTTCCTTGGAACGAGAGTCGAGAGCAAAAGGCCCCAAAGCCAAAATGACCAAACCCGAAATCACGGTCTCCAAGGCCATTAAGAGAAAAATTCGCATTTCGGAGGTCATTCTGGTCGGGGAGCTGGCCAAGCGCATGGGCATTAAGGCCTCGGAAGTGATCAAAAAGCTGATGGAATTGGGCTTAATGGTAACGATCAATCAGGCGATTGATGCCGATGCCGCTGCCCTGGTGGCCACGGATTTCGGTTACGAAGTGGAAAAGACAGGATTTGAAATCGAAGACCTGATGGAAGAAAAAGAGGAACGCACAGAGGATCTCATCCCGCGGCCTCCGGTGGTAACTATCATGGGCCACGTGGATCACGGCAAGACCTCTCTTCTGGATGCTATCCGCCAGACCAATGTCACGGCCGGGGAGGCAGGAGGGATCACCCAGCACATCGGGGCTTACGAGGTCGATGTAGATCACCGCAAGGTGGTTTTTCTGGACACTCCGGGTCATGAAGCTTTCACGGCCATGCGCGCTCGCGGAGCGAAGGTTACGGACATTGTCGTTCTCGTGGTGGCCGCTGACGATGGAGTGATGAACCAGACCATTGAAGCCATTAATCATGCCAAGGCTGCTCAGGTCCCTTTGATCGTAGCCATCAACAAAATCGATAAACCCAATGCCAATCCGGAGCGGGTCAAACAAGCCTTAACCGAATATGGGCTCGTGGCGGAAGCCTGGGGCGGGCAGACGATTTTTGCTGAAATTTCGGCCAAGCAGAAGATCGGGCTGAAAGAGCTCTTGGAAATGATCCTTCTCCAGGCAGAAATTTTGGAGCTGAAGGGAAATCCCAACCGGCCATCAACCGGAGTGGTCATTGAAGCCAAGCTGGACAGAGGCCGGGGGCCGGTGGCTACTGTTCTCGTCCAGGACGGAACCCTGCACACCGGGGACGCCTTTGTCTCAGGTATCCATTTTGGGCACGTGCGGGCCATGATTAACGATCACGGCGAGAAGATGGAAAGCGCCGGACCATCTACCCCGGTGGAAGTCATCGGGTTTCCCAGCGTACCCAACGCCGGTGATTCTTTCGTGGTCATCACCGATGAGCGGCGCGCCAAAGAGCTGGCCACCCAGAGGCTGCTGAAACAGCGGGAGATAGAGCTTTCCAAAACTTCCAAAGTCACCCTGGAAGATTTCTACAAAAAGATGAAAAAGGGCGTGGTCAAAGATCTGAACCTCATCTTCAAAGCGGATGTGCAGGGATCGATTGAAGCCCTGGTTGAGGCTCTGAACCGGCTGAGCACCGAGGCCGTTAAGGTGAACATCCTGCACACTTCCGTGGGGGCCATCAACGAGTCGGACTGCATGCTGGCCTCGGCTTCGGAAGCGATCATCCTGGGGTTCAACGTTAAGATTGAACCCAAAGCCCAGATTCTGGCCGAACAGGAGAAAATTGACATTCGTCTATACAGTGTCATTTACGACGCCTTGGACGATGTGCGTAAAGCCATGGAGGGGCTCCTGGAGCCTGTTTATGAAGAGCGTTTGATGGGCCGGGCCGAAGTGCGTCAGCTTTTCAACATCTCCCGGATCGGCACGATTGCCGGCAGTTTTGTCCTGGAAGGCAAGATTATCCGTGGTTCGCATGCTCACCTGGTGCGGAATGGCCAGGTGATTCACGAAGGGAACATTACTTCGCTCAAACGTTTAAAGGATGACTTCAAAGAGGTGGCTTCGGGGTTTGAATGCGGGATCACCGTGGGAGAATTCCGGGATTATTCGGTCAATGACATCATCGAGTCCTATGTGGTGGAGAAGTTGACTGCCCAACTGTAGGCTCTCGGGACGGGAAAATGGTTATCGGCGTTTGCCATCTGGTACTTCTCCTCCACGAGAATTTTTCCTTGAAGGGAAAGCGGCAGGTGCTCCGCAGCCTGGTGCAGCGGGCCCGCAAACGGTTCAACATTTCCATCGCCGAAGTGGAGGATCAGGACCTGTGGCAGAAGGCGGTGTTGGGGATCTGCGTGGTGGGCAATGACCGGAAGCTGGTTAATTCTGTGTTGGATCAGGTGGTGAATTTCATCGAGAACACCCAGCTCGCCGATGTGGCTGACTCGCAGATCGAGATTATTAATTTTTAAATTTTAAGCGCAGAGAAAGAATACAGGCTGAAGCCCCCAAAAGCAAAAATACAATTTGGCTTTGGGAATTTAATTGGATATTTGATTTTATTCTCGGCGCTCTTAGCGTTCCCTGCGGTTAAACATTGATGGCTTCGTAAAAAGTCCATCTGCGGCGTTGCGCTTCACCTTCGTC
>JASEHN010000251.1 GCA_030018715.1 Thermodesulfobacteriota bacterium
TAGGAAATTCCTTTTTGGACACGGATGTACACAGATTATCAGGATAAACTAAAAACAATAATTATCTGCGGTTATCTGCGTAAATCTGCGTCCTATAAAATTTTGAATTTAGGATTTCTTTGTAATTTGCTTTCTCTCTGTACACCTATCGTTCAAACTCTGAAAATTCTGTTAAGATTTTTTAAAAAGAATTTTATCGGGATTTATTTACGTTCATCTGTGTTTGAAGTTTTTTTGTTCTAAAATTTTAATTATAGCTCTGTGGTCTCTGTGTCCTCTGTGGCAAATTATTTGCCTTAAGTACCAAAAGGCACTATGGTAACAACCCCCAAAATAAAAAATACCAGCCCGACCACCCAGGTTAACCCGTACAGGGAAATCCGCATCCAGTGGGTGCGCACGTAATCCTCAACCATCAACCAGAAACCCATCAAGATATGGTAGAGGAGCAAGACCACAAAAGCCAAATGCAAGACCTTCCAGGTTGGACTTCCCAGGTCAACCGGTGAAATCCCAAAATGGATCGCCCCCAGGTGGATAAATAGAATGATGGCAATGAGAATCCCGGAGATTCTCTGGAACAGCCAGTGAAATGCGCCATTACCGCTCGACGTTTGATAAGCCATTTTCTCTCCCCTCCTACAGAGCTGTTAGGGTGACCACGTAAATTACCCCCCCGATACCCGTCATCACCCAGAAAAGCTTTTTGTGGTAGAGGGCTCCGTTGCCGAAATCCACAATCAATTCACGCACCCCGTTTAAGGTATGGTAGATTAAGAAGGCCATGAGGATGATTACCACCGCCTTGGCGTTTAAAAAATTCCTAAGCCCCTCGAACCCGCCATATTTCATGCCGAATTGTCCCAGGATATGGAGCAATAGGTAAATGCCCACAGCCGCTCCGGTGATACGGTGCAGCAGCCAGGCAGTCGCTCCTGTTTGCCAACGATAACGCATCGCTTTTCTCCTTTTTATTTTTGGCCACAGAGGACACAGAGGCCACCGAGAAAAAAATTAATATATAAACACCAATTCCTAAACCAATAAATATGCCAAAAATCCAAGCAGATTTTGACTAAGGAAATTTGGCAATTTAGATTTAGGCTTTAATATTTTTAACTTCTCTGTGCGCTCTGTGGCAAATGTTTTTTACCGGGCGTATTGCTGCATACCCTGCTGATACAGGTCGTTTCCTTCCGTATCGTTAACCACGATCACCGGAAAATCTTCTACTTCCAGCCGGCTGACGGCTTCCGGGCCGAGATCCTCGTAGGCCACCACTTCCGCTTTCTTGATGGCCTTGGCCAGAAGCGCCCCGGCTCCGCCCGTGGCGGCAAAGTACACGGCTTTGTATTTCTTCATGGCCTCGATAACTTCTTTTTTGCGCATGCCCTTACCGATCATTCCTTTTAGGCCGATCTCCATCAGCTTGGGCGAAAAAGCGTCCATGCGGCCGCTGGTTGTCGGACCAGCCGAACCTATGGCCTGGCCTGGCTTGGCCGGGGCAGGACCCACATAATAAATCACCTGTCCTTTAAGATCAACGGGAAGTGGTTTCCCTTCCTTAAGAAGATCAAAGAGCCTTTTGTGGGCTGCGTCCCTACCGGTATAGATCACGCCGGTAAGCAAGACCTTGTCCCCAGCTTTCAGCTTTTCTACGTCAGAGTCAGAAAGGGGGGTTTTTAATCGAATCGTTGCGCTCATGGTTTCATCTCCTCCCTCAGATTACGGCTTCTTTATGCCGGTGGGCATGGCAGTTGATGTTGACCGCCATAGGGAAGCTGGCGATGTGGCAAGGAATCATTTCCACATGCACAGCCAGGGCCGTGAAACGTCCTCCCAGTCCCTGTGGCCCGATTCCCAGGTTGTTGATGCGGGTCAAAAGTTCCTCCTCCAGGGCGGCCAGCTTAGGGTCGGGGTTCTTCTCCCCCAGAGTGCGCAGCAGAGCTTTCTTGGCGATCAGAGCTGTCTGCTCAAACGTTCCTCCAATGCCCACCCCAACCACGATCGGAGGACAGGGATTGGACCCGGCCTGCTTTACCCACTCTACCACCCGGTTTTTTATGCCTTCAATGCCATCGGAAGGGCTCAGCATTGTCACCATGGACATGTTTTCACTGCCCCCGCCTTTGGGTGCGACTGTAATTTTGACTTTGTCTCCGGGGACCATCTCCACATGGATGACCGCTGGAGTATTATCCCTGGTGTTGGCCCGGCTAAAACAATGGCAGGCAGATTTTCTTAAATACCCCTCCTGGTATCCCTGTTTTACTCCTTCGTTAATGGCCGCGTTGAAGTCTCCCCCGAAGATGTGAACTTCCTGGCCCAGCTCCACGAAAACCACGGCCAGGCCGGTATCCTGGCAGATGGCCACCTGTTCCTCCCGAGCGATGCGGGCATTTTCTTTGAGCTGCTCGAAGACCTCTTTCCCCACGGGGGATTCTTCCATCTTCTCCGCCCGGTCAAAAGCCGCCAGCACATCTTCCCCCAAATAGAGATTGGCCTCTATACAGAGGCTTTTCACCACTTTTGCGATTTCACTGGCGTGAATCTCTCTCATCGTATCCTCCTTCCAAAACCAAAAGAGTCTTTTGGGGACCCTGGCGGTTTTTTAACTTCTTCGCTGGCAATTGCCTCTCAGGATCCCCGATAGCCTTTTTGCTCCATTCCTCTGTTTATTCGCTATATGAAGGAATCAGCCCCTTTTCCATCAGGACCTGGGTTTCCATGCGGGCCCGACGGATCTTATCCGAGGCGATCTCGAATAGCTTCTCTTTGGGTAATATGATCCGGGCCACTTTCTGCTCTATGGCTTTCAGGGCTACTGCTACTGCTTGCCTCGGAAAGACCTCCCATTCATTCATTGTGGGCAGCAGGTAATCTTTTCTGAGGCCTTTGTCTTCGGCGCACTTGGCCAGCTCCACGGCTGACTCAATGCACATTTCATCGGTGATGGTCGTGGCCATGACATCCAGGGTGCCGCGGAAAATGGCCGGGAAGCAGAGGGAATTATTCACCTGGTTGGGGAAATCGGACCTCCCGGTGGCAATTACCTGGGCTCCCGCTTCCTCAGCCTCCCAGGGATAGATCTCGGGGATAGGGTTGGCGCAGGCAAAGACGATGGCATCTTTGGCCATCTTCTTTACCCATTCCTTCTTGATCACATCCGGGCCGGGTTTGGCCAGACCGACGACGGCGTCCGCTCCTTCCATGGCTTCGGCAATGCCGCCTTTGCGTTGTTCTTCATTGGTGATCTGGCAGAAGTGCAATTTTTCCTTGTAATCCTTGGTTATATCCGTTCTCCCCTTGTGCAGCGTCCCTTTCGAGTCCACCAGGATGATCTTCCGGGGATCCACGCCATAGCCGACCATGACCCGAATGGTGGCAATATTCGCTGCTCCAGAACCGACCAGGGCAATGCGGGCCTTTCGGAAATCTTTGCCGACAATCTTGAAAGCGTTGATCAACCCGGCCAGGGTCACGGCCGCAGTCCCCTGCTGGTCATCGTGCCAGACTGGAATCTTGGATTCCTTGCGCAAAGTATCCAGGATGTAAAAGCACTTGGGCTGGGACAGATCCTCCAGGTTGATCCCGCCGAAGCAAGGGGAGATGATCTTTACGGTCTTGATGATTTCATCCGGGTCTTTGGTATCAAGCGTAATAGGCCAGGCATCTACCCCGCCCAGATATTTGAACAGGATGGCTTTCCCCTCCATGACCGGGATGGCCGCCTCAGGACCTATGTCCCCCAGACCCAGGACTCGGGTTCCATCGGAAACGACGGCAATCATGTTGGCTTTATTGGTATGCTCAAAGACCTTCTCCGGGTGAGCCTCAATGTCCCGGCAGGCGGCGGCTACGCCGGGGGTGTACCAGATGGCAAAGTCATCGAAGCTGCGCACCGCACATTTCAGCGTGGAAGCGATTTTACCTCTGTAAAAAGGATGCATTTTCAAAGCATCCGCCGATGGTTTCTTTGATTTTTCTAATAATTGTTCCTTGGTCAGCATTTTTTCCTCCTTGTTTTTTTCACGGCAGTTTACGGGTTATCATTGTTAATTTTAAATTTTCTCCTTACCTTTCGCTCAACTCCAGGAGCACCCCATTTGTCGATTTGGGATGGATGAAAGCGATCTTGGCTCCCCCCGCTCCCCGCCGGGGTTTTTCGTCAATAAGTCTTACGCCCTTCTCTTTCAGTTCTTTTAAGGCTTCTTCAATATTATCCACCCTTAAGGCAATGTGCTGAATGCCTTCTCCCCGGCTTTCGATGAACTTGGCAATCGCGCCCTCGGGGCTGGTGGATTCAAGAATCTCCAACTCACTCTCCCCCACAGGCAAAAAAGCGGTCGTGGCTTTCTGTTCTTCCACAGTTTCCCTTCCGGTAATCTGCAATCCCAGGATCGCGCTCCAGAAAGGGGCTACCTGCTTGATGGACTTCGCGGCAATTCCGATGTGATCAATTTTTAATATTTTCATCCTCTCCTTCCCCCCTAACTAAGGCTCAAGGTGCATGGTACAAGGTACAAGGTGTAAGGAAAAACTTTTTTCTCTGCGACTTGCACCGTTCTCCTTTCGCCTATTGCCTTACTATTTCACATTTTCCTTCACAAACTTCACAATCGCCTCCGTCGTAGTTCCTGGCCCGAAGATCTCCGAAATCCCCAGGGCTTTCAGGCCGGGAACATCTTCCTCGGGAATGACCCCGCCTCCTAAGATCAACAGGTCTTGTACTCCCCGCTCCCGCAACAGCTCCATTACTCTGGGGAACAGGTAATCATGAGCCCCGGATAAAATGCTCATCAGGAGCGCATCCACATCTTCCTGCACGACTGCCGAAACAATCCGTTCCGGGGTCTGCCGCAAACCCGTGTAAATCACTTCCATGCCAGCATCCCGAAGCGCCCGGGCTATTACTTTGGCCCCGCGGTCATGCCCATCCAGACCAGGCTTGGCCACCAATACCCTTATCTTCCTCTCGGCCATCTTGCCACCTCCATCTAATCGTAAATCGCGAGAGCGCAAGGCGTAAGGGGGAAGGAAAAATCTAAATCGCTCTTACGCCTTACGCCTTACGAATTCTTTTTTAATTAAACTTTCACCACCGGCTCATACTCCCCGAAAACCCCCCGCAGCACATCGCAAATCTCCCCCAGCGTGCAATAAGCCCGGACACAATTTAAGATGGGCAACATCAAATTC
>JASEHN010000252.1 GCA_030018715.1 Thermodesulfobacteriota bacterium
ATCTATCACTGTGAATTCATCAATTTATTCAAAAGTGAAGGCGGGCAAGGCGAGCTTATCTATTGATTTATTCAGTAGGGTCTGGTAAAGAGATTGTAAAAGTATTGAAAGTGAGAGGGAGTTATGGAAATCATCAAAACGGATGTTCTGGTTATTGGAGGGGGAGGGGCCGGCATGCGGGCGGCCCTGGCTGCCAAAGAAATAGGGGCCGAAGTTCTCCTGGTCTCGAAGACTCCTATCGGGAAATCCACCTGTACTTATTTATCGGCAGGAGCCTTCACCCTGGCAACAGATGGATTTTCGAAAGAAACCCACTTGCAATTAACCCTTCAGGCAGGTAAGGGAATAAATGTGCGGGATTTTGCCGAGATCCTGGTAAATGAAACGCCCGAACGAGTCCGGGAATTGGAGCTTAGTGGCTTGGTTGGAGAATGGCAGAAGGGGAGGTTTCGTTGCCTGGGTAAGCCGACTGCTGCTGGAGCGCCTTTGGCCAACATCCTGGCCGAGGCTGTTAGAAAGCAGGGAGTTTCTGCAATGCCCTGGATTATAGTCTCTGAACTGGTGACCGAATCAGGAAAAGTGGCGGGGGCATTGGGGTTCGATTTTCGAAAGGGAAAGACAATCGCCTTCCTTAGCAAAGCCGTAATCCTGGCCAACGGGGGAGGGGGAGCCCTGTACTCGCGCCATGATAATCCGGTACGCGCGACCGGTGATGGATATGCCTTAGCCTTCCATGCCGGCTGCTCACTCCGGGATATGGAGTTTGTCCAGTTTATTCCTGTGGGCTTAGCCGAACCTAATAAACCTGCTTATCTCCTTTCTCCTCCCTTAGCGGACATGGGAAGGATAATCAATTCATCAGGGGAGGATATTCTGGAGAAATATCAGATCACGGAGAAACCAGTAGCGGTCCGTTCAAGGGATTCGTTTTCCCTGGCCATCTTCAAAGAGGAGATGGAAGGAAGGGAGGTGTTTATCGACCTGAGGTCGCTATCGGAGAAGGATTGGCTACAGGATAGCCTGGCCCGGGGACAGCGGGACATGCTGATGAAACAACTCTCCGGTTCAGTAAAACCCCTGCGCATCTCTCCCATGTGCCATTTTTTTATGGGGGGAGTGTCAGTAAGCCAAAATGGGGAGACGGGGATTGACGGGCTCTACGCCGCTGGTGAAATAGCTGGCGGGCTTCACGGGGCCAACCGGCTGGGCGGGAATGCCCTGGGTGAAACCCTGGTTTTTGGATATCGCGCCGGGAAAGCGGCAGGGGCATGGGCCATTGAACAGGATTGGTTAAAGGGATCTCAAGATTTGCTCAACGTGCGTCTTGATTCTTTCCGGAAGAAATTGGTAGCCAGAACCGCGGGCTTGGCGCCCAGAGTCATCCGCAAAAAGATTGGAGAGCTTCTCTTAAGAGATGGAGGAATCTTGAGAGAGGAAAGCGGATTGTCTTTTGCTTTGGAGGCCTTGAAGAGAATAAAGCAAGAAGATTTGCCGCAGGCCAGGACCGAAAGCCCGAAGGAAATCCTCGAGAAAATGGAAGTAGAAAACGCTCTCCTCGTAGGAGAAATGATCGTAAGGAGCGCACTGGTGCGAGAGGAAAGCCGGGGAGCCCATTTCCGGAGGGACTTCCCAAAAACTGACGACGAATATTGGAAGGGAAACATTGTCCTGAAAAAATCGGAGGGGGCTATGGATATTGAATTCCGCCCCCTCGCAACACTGGGTTAAATAATGAAACGATCGGGAAGATGTAGGGAGGATTCAATAATAGCGCTGTAAGTAAAGCCGCTGCGATGGTAAAGAAAAGGCCTGACACAATATCCCTGCCAGAACCCCTTTAGGACTCGATGCAAAATGACGATAAGCCTTTTTGAAGCGACCTAAAAAATCTTGACACTCCATTGTAATTCTTATATATTTAACTAACTAAATTGACTCTTAGGGGAGAAAATATGAGCGTCCGATTAGGAGAATTGCTGGTGAGTAAGGGATTGATCACCGCAAAACAACTGGAGGACGCACTACAGGAACAAAAAATCTCCGGGAACAAGCTGGGTTCTTCTTTGGTAAGACTCGGTTTTATAGCCGAGAAGAATCTCGTCTCTTTTTTAAGCCGGCATTATGGCGTCCCGGCCATCGATCTGTCCGAGGCCCAGATTGACCTGGATGTGATCAAAATGATCCCCCCGGACGTTGTCTTCAAGTACCAGGTCATCCCCATCAAACGAATTGGTTCCACCCTGCGGGTGGCCATGAGCGACCCCTCAAACATCCTGGCTATCGATGACATTAAATTCCTGACCAGCTGCCACGTAGAAGTGTTCGTTTCCACCGAAAGCGCCATCAAGGCGGCCATCGATAAATTCTATGATTTTTCCGATTCTTTAAAGGATATCATGGACACGATGGATGAAACCGATAAGATGGAGCTGTTGGAAGATAGCGAAGAGGTCGATGTCCGGGAATTACAGCAAGCATCTGAAGATGCTCCCGTAGTGAAACTTGTCAACCTGATTCTCAACGAAGCAATCAAACGCAAGGCCAGCGACATTCACCTCGAACCCTATGAAAAAGTCTTCCGGGTACGCTTTCGCGTCGATGGGGTGCTCCTGGAATTCATGAAACCTCCCATGAAACTCAAAAATGCCATCATCTCCCGGGCGAAAATCATGTCCAAATTGGACATCGCCGAGCGCCGCCTGCCCCAGGACGGGCGCATCAAATTGAAATACGGGAAAGATAAAGAGATGGATTTCCGAGTCTCTGTGCTGCCGACCTTGTTCGGGGAAAAAGTGGTCATGCGCTTGCTCGATAAATCCAACTTGCAGCTCGACATGACCAAACTGGGTTTCGAGGAGAAACCCCTAAAAGACTTCAAAGAAGCGATCTATAAACCTTTCGGGATGGTGCTGGTCACCGGGCCCACTGGAAGCGGCAAAACTACCACACTCTATTCCGCGCTCGCCGAGTTAAATCGGGTCACCGAAAATATTTCCACTGCCGAGGATCCGGTGGAATTTAACCTCATGGGCATCAACCAGGTGCAGATGCATGAAGAAATTGGTTTAACTTTTGCCAGCTCCCTGCGTTCTTTTCTGCGCCAGGACCCTGACATCATTATGGTGGGGGAGATTCGCGATTTTGAGACCGCGGAGATTGCTATCAAGGCCGCCCTCACCGGCCACCTTGTTCTGAGCACGCTGCATACGAACGATGCTCCCAGCACAATCAACCGCTTGCTGAATATGGGCATCGAGCCTTTTCTGGTTGCCTCATCGGTGAATTTGATCGCTGCCCAGCGCCTGGCCCGGAAGATCTGCGATTCCTGCAAGCAGCCCATCCAGGCCTCCCCGCAAATGCTTCTCAATCTGGGAGTTCCTCCGGATGACATCCAAGGATTTACCTGCTACAAGGGGGCAGGCTGCTCGCGCTGCAACAATACGGGTTATAAGGGGCGGGTGGCCCTCTATGAAGTTATTGCCATAAAGGAGGAGATTCGGGAGTTGATTCTTCAAGGGGCATCGGCAACGGAGATCAAGAAGGAATCGATGCGCTTGGGCATGAAAACCTTGCGGCAGTCCGCTCTGACGAAACTAAGGGAAGGCGTCACGACCATCGAAGAAGTTTTGAAAACTACGGTTGAAGATTAATTAAATTGTATAGGGCTTTCCTTTTTTCAACTTTAGTGTAGCCTGCAGCTGGATCACTTTAGACGTTTGACATATTCTTTACTTTTTCTTAATCAGGGTTTTAAAACTCTGTGATCTCTGTGCCCTCTGTGGCTAATTTTAATTAAAAACCGATAGGGTTTTGGGAGGAGCAGATGGAAGTTTATGTCTGGGAAGGGCGATCCCGTAAAGGGACGATTGAAAGGGGAGAGATTGAAGCCGCTAACGAAGCTGCGGTAAGATCGCATCTCCGCAGGCAGCAGATCCAGGCGATTAAGATCCAGGCTAAGCCCAAAGACATCCTGAAAGGAATTACTTTATTCAAGCGGAAAAAAGTCAATGAGAAGGAGATTGTTATCTTCACCAGGCAATTCGCCACGATGATCGACGCCGGCCTGCCGTTGGTTCAGTGCCTGGAAATTCTTTCCAGCCAGCAAGATAATCCGTTTTTTAAAGAAACCCTCATCCGGGTTAAAGGAGATGTGGAGGCCGGGTCCACCTTCGCGGACGCCTTGCGCAAGCACCCGAGAGTTTTCAATGATCTTTTCTGCAACCTGGTGGCTGCCGGAGAAGCTGGTGGAATCCTGGACACAATTCTTAACCGACTGGCCGCTTACATAGAAAAGGCGATGAACCTGAAGAAAAAGGTCAAAGGCGCCATGGTTTACCCAGCCGCGGTCATGGCCATCGCCCTAATCGTCGTTGCCAGCCTCCTGATCTTCGTGATTCCTGTCTTCCAGAAGATGTTTGCCGATATGGGGGGAACCCTCCCTGCGTTTACTCAATTGGTTATCAATCTGAGTGAATTTATGCAGCGGTATTTCCTCCTCGTGTTAGCTTTACTCGTTGCTCTTTTCTTTTTTTTCAAACGCTACTACCGGACCGAATCAGGCCGGGAAACCGTTGACAGCTCCCTGCTCAAAATTCCCGTTATTGGAGAACTGATCAAAAAAGTGGCCATCGCCAAATTCACCCGCACCCTGAGCACGATGCTTTCCAGCGGCGTTCCCATCCTCGAAGGTCTGGAAATCGTCGCTCGCACTTCCGGAAACAAGGTCATCGAGAAGGCTATTTTGAAGACGAAAGTGAGCATCAGCGAAGGAAAAACCATCGCTGAACCCCTGGGGGCCAGCGGAATTTTCCCCCCCATGGTCGTGCAGATGATCTCTGTGGGGGAATCCACCGGCGCCCTGGACTCAATGTTGAGCAAAATCGCCGATTTTTTCGATGACGAAGTGGACGCAGCCGTTGCTGGCCTCACTGCTTTGCTGGAACCGCTACTGATGGTTTTCCTCGGAGGAGCCATCGGAGCTTTGGTCATAGCCATGTACCTTCCCATCTTTCAGATGGCCTCCATTGTGGGGGGCTAACCTGCCTCTACGGAAAAGGCTTAGGTGGTTGCCAAAGCGGTAAGCTGAAAGTTTTTCTTCAGCCGTCCGTTTCTGGAAAAACCTCGAGAATGGACATCATCAAAATTGATGATCTCGTAAAAAGTCAAAATTGGGATGGCAAAGTAAAAAGCTCCATAT
>JASEHN010000253.1 GCA_030018715.1 Thermodesulfobacteriota bacterium
TTTTTTACTTCCCGGTCAAAATCAGAAACATATTCTTTATCCTGCTCCTGCCTGTATTTCGCGAATTCCGCCTCGGCCTTCTGGCCGGCTTTTCCCGCGCTGATCCTGCCGGCGCCGGTCAACAGTTTTTTCTCGCTTAACTTTAAAAACTCGTCCAGCTTGGCCAACCAATCCGCCATTTTCATCGGCCTCTCGTTAGTCGCTTGGAGTTCGGCAAAATCCAGATAAAGAGAAACAATAAGATTGAGTTGTTTAAGTTCTTTTTCGGAAAGATAATTTTTGGCGGTTTTGACGTCACTGGCGGTGATATCTTTCCCCTTAAAACTGGTAAGCCCCATCAATGGATTTCGACTATCCGCGCGTTTGGCGATTATTTCCGCGGCAGTATGACCGTGAACGGCATAATGCATTTTATTCTGCACGGTCGCGAAAAACTCTTTCGTCAACCTGTCATCTTTACGATAGTCAAGGCTGGTGGCATAAATATCCGTCACTTTCTGATAAAAATTACGCTCACTGCTCCTGATATCGCGAATACGTTGGAGTAGTTCTTCAAAATAACGGGCGCGGCCGCCGCCTTGTTTTAACCGGTCATCATCCAAAACAAACCCCTTGATAATATATTCCCGCAATCTTTGCGTCGCCCAAATACGAAACTGGGTGGCCCGTTTTGAATTGACCCGGTAGCCAAGGGCAATAATACAGTCAAGGTTATAGTGCTTTGTGTCGTAGGTTTTTCCATCCCTCGCAGTTATTCGGAAATTCCTAATAACTGAATCTTCTTTTAACTCCCCGGTTTCAAATATGGTTTTCAAATGCTCATTAATAGTTGGAATAGTTATCTCAAACAGCTCCGCCATCAGTTTTTGCGTCAGCCAAGCTGTATCCCCTTCAAAATGGACATTAATTTTTGCCTGCCCGTCCTCGGATTGATAAATAACAATTTGATCCTTAATTATTCTTTTCCCCACATTCACCCCTCCTATTGCCTCAAATACACTTCACCGGAAAACACAAACTTTCTTGCTTTCATCTTCACCTTCAGCTCTTCCATTTTAACATTTAATTCGGCCAATTGGCTGGTTAATTCGGCCAAGCGTATCCTTTGTTTTTGGGATTCTTCGCGGCTAAGCAAAATTTCACGGCCAAGCGGCGTTAATCCCTTCCCCGATTGAACTTCATTTATTTGGGAGCGGACTTTATCAGATTGGGCTAAAAGGCTAGAAAGTTCGGCCTACAGTAGGAGTTAGGGGTTAGAGCATAGGGAGTAGAAAATACAATTTCCATCCCTTCTGGCTAATGGACTGCGGATCAGAAATGTGAGGAGATTTATCAAACATTGCAAAATCATTATTAAAATACTAATGACTTATTTGTTTTTAATCCGTTTTGACAAGAGAGAAACCGCCTGCCTAATATCTTCTTTGGTATTATACTTCCCCAGACTAAATCTTAATGTTCCCAGAGCCAATTTTCGATCGATACCCATAGCTAATAACACTTTAGACGGCTCTTTGTGTCCGGCATGGCAGGCAGAACCAGTCGAAAGGGCAATCTCCTTCGTTTCACAAAGGAGCTCTTCAGAATCAATTCCCTCAAAACTTAAGTTTAACGTGTTGGGAAGGCGTTCAGTCGGATGTCCGTTGAGTTTTATGCCATCAACTTTATCCATTATCCCCCAGTATAATTTTTCTCTCATATTAAAAACATGATCGCGATATTTATTTATATCCCGGCCCGCGATCTCCGCCGCCTTCCCCAAACCAACAATAGAAGCCACATTTTCGGTCCCCGCACGACGACCGCTCTCATGTCCGGCTCCGTGGATGAGAGGTTCAAGCTTTAATCCCTTACGAACATACAACACCCCGACTCCTTTGGGAGCATAAAACTTGTGTCCGGCGATCGACAGCAAGTCAACCTTCAACTTTTTGACTTTCGTTTCAACCTTGCCAACAGTTTGCGCCGCATCGCTGTGAAATAAAATTCCGTATTTTCTGGCAATTTTCCCAATTTCAGCAACCGGTTGAATCGTACCCACTTCATTATTGGCGTGCATTATGGTGATGAGGATGGTTTTTGAAGTGATCACTTTTTTAACGTCGTCCGGATCAACCATGCCGTACTGATCAACCGGAAGATAAGTGATCCTAAACCCTTTTCTTTCAAGATAACGGCAGGGATTAAGGATTGCCGGATGCTCAATTTGGGAAGTTATTATGTGATTGCCTTTGGTAGATTTGGTGGATAATGTTTCTACGACACCTTTCAAAGCCATGTTATTGGCTTCACTCCCGCCCGAGGTAAAAACAATTTCCGAGACATTGCAACCCAGAAGGCCGGCCACTCTTTTCCTTGCCTTCTCAACTCCTTCTTTTGCCGCCTTGCCATATATATGAGAAGAAGAGGGATTGCCAAAATGCTTTTTGAGATAAGGAAGCATTTCCTCCAGAACCCGAGAATCGATCGACGTCGTGGCGTTATAATCCAGATAAATTATTTTCATGCTTTTTTCACTCCCTTAAATAAAATAAAAGCTCCAAAGAGCGTGCTTTCTGAATGGATATCGCCAAAATTTGACCTAACCAATAATTCTTTAAGCTCAATACCAGAAAAGAAATGCGCTTTGCTCCAGATGGGATGTCCGAAAAGCCCGCGCAACCGGCGGTACACTGTCCAGGGATTACTCCGGTTTAATACACCGGCTAAAAGTATCCCGTCCGGTTTAAGTATCCTTCTAATTTCGGCCAGAACCTTTTGAGGATCAGTCGCAAATTCTAAAGTAGTAACGATTACGACTGAATCAAAATGATTGTCTGGATATGGCAGGGCTTCCGCTTTTCCAACTTTGAACTCAATGCCTCGATGTTTTCTTCCTGCATACTCGATCATCTCCGGAGAAGAATCCAGTCCATAAACCCTCGCTCCCCGTTTTAAATATTCTGCCGTGAATCTTCCCGTTCCACAACCAATATCTAAAATCCGGGCCCCTGGTTTGATTTGGAGAAATCGGGCAATAAGCCGTTTTTCAGCCATTTCGGCGTAGCGGCCGATCGGCTTATTAAACCAGCTTTCGTATTTTATAGGATCAATCCTTATCATTTCTTCACCACCAGAAGAGCCAAGTCCGGCTCAAGGAGTTTGCTTTCCAGAAGATGAAAACCGGCTTCTTGAAATAACTTTTCTAAGCTCATAATGGTAAATTTATGGCACTCTTTTTCTTGTCCCTCTTTTTTAATCACGTAATCGGCCACAATCAATCGTCCGCCGGGCTTTAAAATTCTCTTGATTTCAAAAAGCGCCTTTTTCTCTTCATTTACATGGTGCAGTGTGTATGCCATAGTCACCGCGTCAAATTCATCGCCTTCAAAACAAACCATATTGCCGACATCACCCTCCACGCACTCAATTAGATTGGGGACCTTTATTTTATGCGCCATTCTTTTGGCCTTCCTGAAACCCGCCCCGGAAACATCCAGCCCGGTTATTCTCTTGCCAGTATGTTTTGCCAGATAATTGCAGAGTTCGCCTTCTCCGCAGCCGATATCAAGAATATTTTCAGCTTTTCCTAATCTTTTAACTATTTCAAGATAAAGCGCTCTATCTTTCATAAATTATGCAAACCAGGTCGTCAGCAGCTTTTCAAACTCTTCTTTGGCCTTGTGGCCTTCAGGCGATGGAGGATTAATAGAAATTCTCGGGTTTGGGTAAGCATAAAAATTCCCCGAACCTTCAGCCGCCATTCCGTCGCCTGCCTCGATATAGCAAACTCCTTTACCGTCAAAAACCGCCCGTTGCTCCTCACCTCGGATATCGGAGGCGATATTACTTGCAACCGTGGCTGCCTGTTCTTCTGCAAAAACCCCGGCTTTGGGCAGCGGTTTAAGGTTAAAAAGCGTGATCGAAGCACTATCGCCGACCACATAAACGCCTGGCAGTCGAGTCTCCAACTCTTCTACGTTGGCAAGCACACGAAGATTCTGGGGATGGGTCGGGATATAACCGCTTGAATCGGTGAGGCCAGCTCCAACAACTGCCCGGGGAGCGCGGTGCGGCGGGACGCCGATCAGCAGATCATAATTTGATTCTTTGTCGCCTTCGAAAATTATCTTTTTTGATGAGCCATCGATCCGCATCACTTTTTCATTAGGGTGATATTTAATGCCTCGGCCTTCCACCATCTGTCTAAGCATCGCCCCGATTTCCGGCCCAGCCACCGGCATGGGTTGACTCTCAGGAGTATAGAGATGAATTTCGGTCAGGTCTCCCATCCCGCGTCGGCGCATCATTGATTCGATAAGAAGCGCCGCTTCATATGGGGCAGGAGGGCAGCGAAATGGAGTGTTTGACACAAAGATAACAATTTTACCCCCCTTAAATTGTTGTAACGCGTCATGCAGTCGCGCTGCGCCTGCTGCGTCAAAGAGGTTATACGCATTTCCAACAAAACCCGGCACCCCCTCAGGGTATGATTCAGATCCCAAGGCAATAACAATATAATCGCCGTTGAGAGTTCCTGCTGTAGTCTGGACCGTCTTATTTACCGGGTCGATCCCTGTTACTTCGGCCTGTAGCCACTCAATATCTTTGCGGACCAGGGCGGAAAGAGGCCGCTCTACATCGTCAGGGTATTTCCTGTCGCCGGTCATGACCCAAAGATTTACCGGCCCCAAGGAGAATTTATCGTTTTTCTCAATAACAACAACACGATGTTCCGCCCCAAGTTGACCTCGCAGTCGATAAGCTACGGCAAGACCTCCCCATCCTCCGCCCAGCACAAGTACTGTTTTATTCACGTTCTTCCTCCAATTAAAAAGTAATAACCTTTACGCTTTCCGGAACCCAGCGGGCAAGATCGAGCATTTTTCCAACGATCACCCCTTCAACTAACTCGTCTTCTTTCAAACCCCTTGAATTGATACATGTTCCGCAAGCTCTAATCTCCACACCCAAAGCAATTAATTCTCTTAACATTTGAGCTAGATTATAATAACCGGTTGGAGTCTGCTGCCTATTCTTGGCCATGCCAACCGCATCGCCCATAAGAAAAATATTAACTTTCTGTTTTGTTGCAACCAGGGCCTTTGCCAGCCTTAATGCATTCCAGGGCTTTTCGATTCCGTACGGGGCATCATTAATAATGATAGTTATTATTTCCATGGCAATCTCTCCTCGTATAATATTTTCAGGAACC
>JASEHN010000254.1 GCA_030018715.1 Thermodesulfobacteriota bacterium
CTTTTTTCTAATATTTTGGTTATAGCTCTGTGATCTCTGTGTCCTCTGTGGCCAAATTATATTTGGATGTTTTTCTTTTCCAAGAGGGCAAAAGGGTCCACGTTCAGCTTCTTCAATCCCAGTTCTTCCCCCCGCACGCCCAGGCAGATTCCCAACAACTGGGTGAAATAAAAAACCGGCAGGCCAAAGTGGGCCCCGTATTTCTTTTCCACCTCTTCCTGCCGGAAATCCAGGTTGAACTGGCAAAGGGGGCAATCCACCACAACGGCCTCTGCCCCCAGGCTTTTGCCCATATCCAGCAAATCGCGGGTCAGCTTCAGGACCACGTCTTTTTTGGAAACGGAGAAGGAGCCGCCGCAGCACTCCGTCTTGAAAGGCCACTCGATGGCTTCCCCTCCCAGGGTTTGGATTAACCGGTCAAGATAAGAAGGGTAAACTGGGTCGTCGAAGGCCACGATCTTTTGCGGCCGGGCCGACAGGCAGCCGTAATAGCAAACCACCTTCAACCCTTTCAGGCCGCCCACCAGGAGCTTGGCAATGGCTTCCAGGCCGTATTCATTGACCACTACATCGGAGATGTGCCGCACTTTGACCTTTCCCTGGTAATTAGCCTGCAGGAGCTGATTTACCTTCTTCCTCAGCTCTTTATCTTCATGTAATTTATGGTTGGCCTGGCGCATGCGGTTATAGCAGGCGGCGCATGGAGCCACAACTTCCAGGCCCATTTGTTCGGCTTTCAATAGGTCCTTTGCCGGCAGGACCAGGGGAAGGAGAAGATCGGACACATGGGCGGCCGAGGCCCCGCAACAGGTCCAGTCTTCGATTTCGGCCAACTCTACGGATAGTTTCTTAAAAACGGAGTCGATGGACTGCTGATAGTCCGCAGCCGTGGAGTGCAGCGAACATCCCGGGTAATAGGCGTATTTCATTTCTCCTCACTCTGATTGGCCCGAACGCGCCTGAAAATTTCCTGGAATTCCCGCAACCCTTTTACCGGGGGGGCGGTCAGCTTAAGCTTTCCTTTGGCCCAAAGCTTTCGCCCTAACCGCCAATCCTTCAGGGGGTTCAGAGTAAGCAGGTTATATCTTCCCATAAGATGAAGGTCATTCACCCGGCCAAAGCGCTCGATTACTTTAAGGAAGAGCTTATGGAAGAGGGTAATTTCTTTCTCCGCCTCTGTCCGTCCCTGGCCAAAGGCCAGGACCCGCAGCGCATCCATGACAGCCGCTACGTCAATGTTTTTGGGGCAGCGGGATGTGCAGGTCTCGCAGGAGGCGCAGAGCCAGATCGTGTGGGAAGTTAGCGCTTCTTCTTCGCCCCCTAATTGCACCAGACGGATCACTTCGTGGGGAGAAAATTCCATGGTATAGGCAATCGGGCATCCGGCCGTACATTTGCCGCACTGATAACATCCATCGATGTTCTGCCCGATCATGTCGCTGATCTTTTGGGCAAATGCCCGAGAATGTTCATCCAAAGTGATTTTCATCGCCCTGTCCCCTGCCGTCCAGGTGTGTTTGTTGACTTATTTTATCGAGAACACTCCTAACATACTATGATTTCCCTCATAAACAGAAAATTGCGGATTTCGGAATACAGATTGCGGAATTTCTAAATCGAAACTCGGAACTTAATTTTTCTCGTTCCGCCTTCCGCACTCGTCATTCTGCATTCCACCTTTCACCTTCCAGATTCTTCGTTCCCCATTCCGCATTCCGCACTTGGCAATCCGCATTCGTTTCATTCCCTGGGTAGGGTTATGGTAAAAGTGCTCCCCTCCCCGAGCTTGCTTTCAACGCCGATCTCCCCGCGGTAACGATCCACAATATGCTTGACCAGAGACAGACCCAGTCCTGTTCCTTCCTGTCCCATCTCTTTGGCATTCTTGGCCCGGTAAAATTCCTCGAATATGCGGGGCATGGATTCAGGCGAAATTCCGATGCCTGTGTCCGAGACGACGATGCGGATAGCGTTGTCATGCAAGCTGAGCTGTAATCTCACTTTCCCTTTCGGCAGAGTGTACTTCACGGCATTCTCCAGCAAGTTGCCCAGGAGACGCTCCAGGTCATCATCCGTGCCTTTGATGGTCAGGAGGGTATCGGGCACTTCTACCTTTAACTCAATGTTTTTCTCTTCCACCTCCGCCTGAATCGCATCCACCACCCGGTTAACGATCCCGTTCAGGAGCACATCCACTTTTTTGGTTTCCGGTAAAGCTCCTTTGAGCGCCCCCAGGGCCAACAGGTCGCGGATGAGGCTTTGCAGGGCGATCAGCCTCCGTTCCGCCCGTCCGATCAGTTCCTTCTGTTTTTGAAAAATTTCCCCGGCGTATCCTTCCAGGAGAACCCGGAGGATGGACTGGATGGCGGCCACAGGGGCTTTGAGTTCGTGGGCCACGGTAAAGACAAAATCAGATTTGGCCTGCTCCAGGTCTTCCAAACGCTGGTAGGTGCGGGCATTCTCGATAGCCACTGCGCCTTGACTGGCCAGAGTTGAGAGAAAGTCTATCTCCTCATCAGTGAAGCGGTGGATTTCTCCTGTGTACAGCCGGAGAACGCCGATGGTTTGTTCCCGCACGCTCAAGGGAACGCAAAGTACGGAACGGATTCCTTCCTTCCTTGCTTCTTCCGGGTACTGGAACCCCGGGTCTTTGGTTACGTCCAAAACCGCTACCGCCTTGCCGCGCAATGCCCCTCGGTCCACTAAACTTTTATCTAAATCCACCGGGCCTTTGGACAGATATTCCTCGCTCAGCCCGTAGGCCGCCCCGACCCACAGTTGACGCCGCTCCTCATCCAGCAGGCGGATCGAGCAAGCTTTGGCATTCATGGCCTTGGTGGCCTGCTGGGCGATCGTATTGAGCACTTCGGTAAAATTCAGAGTGGAGGTTGCCGCCTTGGCGATGTCGTAAAGGGTCTGGGTCTTGTAATAGGCGCTCTCCAGGCGTTGTTTCAGTCTGGCCAATTCCCGCGTCCGCGCCCAAAGCCTGCGGGTGATGGAAGTGGCTAAATAGATGGAGACGTAGATGGCGCTGGCGAAGAAGAAGAAGGTGCCCATTACAAAGAAAGGCTGCTGATAGTGAGGGAGAAGGAATCCGGGGAGAGCCACATGGGGGATGATTTCGTAGAATTCCAGCAGGGCCAGAGTACCAACCAAAATAACTCCGACGGTGGCGTGAAAGTAGCATGTCCGGGGAGGAACGAGGATACTGGCGATGATGGCGTGGAAGATGAAATAGAAGATGACCGGGCTTTCAATTCCCCCGGAATAGTGGACCAGGAAAATCAAGCCCAGCCAGTCCATGAAGAATTGCAGGCTGGCAAAATCGCTGAATTGTTTGACTCCGGCCGAAGGATTTCCCCGCAAGGCTTTTAGCCGCTGATGCAAGGCAGCATTGTAGGCAGCGATAATCCCTCCGACTAAAAACAACTCCATCTGCCGGATTTGCAAGCCTAAGATGACGCCTACCACCAGGGTGGTGGCCACAACCCCGAGGGCCGCAAACCACCGGAGGCGAATAAGCCAGGAGACCCGTTCGATGAGCTCTTCTTCCACGGGCAAGCGAAAAGAAACTCCCTCCCATTTTTGCTTGGGCCCTTCCAAATTTTTTCTCCGATGATTGGACTGGTTAGTTGAACGAACGAAGTAATTGCGATGTATTATTAATCGACGGGAAAACGATTGTCAACCCATTTTTGTTTTTTGGTCAATAACGGATCTTTTCCTTTATTTGTTTCCCAAGGGGAAAAACTGAGGTTTAAAGCCTGCCGGAATGTTGGCTTTTATGAATCAAGCAACCGATGTTCACTATTCGCCGAGGGGAGTTATCAGAATTATGTTGGCAGAATATAATCCGGAAGATGTTTGGCAAACCGGGAAGGCTGTTTTAAGCCTTCCCGGAGATTTTTTTTCAAGTTCTAAATCGTAGTACCGCCGTCTACGGCAATTACCTGGCCCGTTACATAACTGGAGGCATCAGAAGCCAAATAAATGATCGCCCCTACCATCTCCTCCGGATCAGCAACCCGGGCCATGGGAGTTTTGCCCATGGCAATTTTCAGAATGTCCGGGTTATTCCACAGGGCTTCGCTGAAGCGAGTTTTGGTCAGGCCCGGGGCTATGGCGTTGACCCGGATTTTGTACTGAGCCCATTGCTGGGCCATCACCTTAGTGGCCATGATCACCGCAGCTTTGCTTATGGAGTAAACCGGCAGCAGGTCAGGAGTGATACCAGCGATGGAAGAAACGTTGATAATTTTGCCTCCCCCTCTTTCCTTCATCACCCGGGCCACTGCCTGGCTCAAGAAAAATAACCCTTTAAGATTCAGGTTCATAATCGAGTCCCAGGCCCGTTCATCAACATCCATGGCCGAGGCCATCGTAGGGTTGGTGGCGGCATTGTTCACCAGGATATCGATCTTTCCGAACTCTTCTTTGACCTTGCCAACGAGATTATTGATCTCTTCCATCCTGGCTACATGGGCCGCGACCGGCAGGCATTTTCTTCCCGTTTTCCTTACCTGCTCTGCTACCTTCTCCAGGTCGGGAAGTTTACGGCTGGCAATGGCAATATCCGCACCGGCCTGAGCCAGCCCAACAGCGGCTACCTGCCCAATCCCCCGACTGGCTCCAGTGATTAAAGCAACCTTATCCTTTAAAGAGAAATCCATTTTGCAACCTCCTGTCGATTAGTTTAGAAAATCCCATAGCACAGAGAACATAGCGCAAAGCGAAAAAATATTTAGAAGGCCTTTAGGAATTCATGATTAATTGGTTAACCTCCTCTTTCTGCCACAACCCCTTTCTCTTGTAAAGTGTTATTTTTCCTCCCTTAAAATCTCAATTTATGGCGAAGCCATCAAGAAGAATATCTTGCCCAACCCCATCATTGGAAAGGCCTTATCGCTTTCAGTGAAGAATACAAAACTCGACGCCGCATTTTAGTTTCTTGCGACCCGAAGCCTCGAATAGTAACAGGAAAAATCGAAATCCTGCCGTGGAGAGTATTTTTAGAGGACCTCTGGTCTGGGCAAATCATGCGCAAATCTTAGCTTTCATCTTTATTGCAAGGCTTCATGGTTTTATTTGGGGTCATTTATTTGGGGTCAGGCTTAACTAATTAGTTTCTATCCGGAAACCCCTGTTTTTAGGGGAGAGGATGTTCGATC
>JASEHN010000255.1 GCA_030018715.1 Thermodesulfobacteriota bacterium
CACGTAGGGCAACCCTTTATGGGTTGCCATTATGAGGCAGGGGACAAGTCCCTGCCCTACGCCCATTTTTCAAAAAGCCAAAGTGTTACGTTTTGGGTAACTGTTTCCAGCCTTTCTCGTTCCGTTCGCAGCGCCTCCACTGCACGTTTGCGCTCGGTATGCTCCTCGACTTCTCGTAATGCTCGATCTACTGCGGGCGCAAGCCGCGATAGCCGCTGTACACCATGCGGTGTAGGGCTTCGCTTGCTCTGAATGACGATTGAGCACCAGATTTTGAGATTTGCAAGAACCTCTAAAATCAGCTTTTTTTAAGGAGGAAGGTTTCTTTTCCCAACTCCGTGATTTTTTGAATCTGGGTTTGGATACTCAAAATATCTGCTTTGTTCTTGGAGATCCTATCCTTGTCTAACACCGTCAATACCTAAAAAAATATTTCTGAAATGGGCGTATTCCCTATATCGCTTCCCGACACTCTCGATAAAATCTGACCTTCTTTTTTCATCTCTGCTAAAAAGAAGGGCACCATCTCTGATGACAGCCATTTGAAATGGAAGAGGTGCCTCGTTGATCACCTTCACCTCTACGACAAATCCAACCGCCTTGGTCAGCCGAGCAGAGAGATCTGATTCGAAAATGAAGTCTGTTTTCCCTTCGGTAAAAGCGGCGATATCGATGTCTCTAAAGCGGCGGGATTTGACAAAAGAACCATGGACATAGGCAAAGAGGAGGATATCCATTGAAAATAAAATATCTTTGATTACGAGAATCAATTTATTTCTGGTCTCAGGCTCAATTTCAATCGGTTTGAAAAATCTCTTTTCGGTGAGAGCTTCCATACTGAATATATACCAAAAATATTCTTCGATAACAACAGATTATTTCTCAGTGACCCTTCAGTGACGTGGGGCTATAGGAGGAGCTCTCCCCGGGAAAGATTCTGTTGTTGGCCGGGGGCCAGGCCAGTACGCGCTGGAAGCATCGGCCGGGATACCCGTGGTCAATCTGAACCCGCTGAACTTCCGCCGCGGAAGGCGGGAGGCATCATCCTCGCCCCATCCATGAAGAAATAAGCGCCTTTCCTTTTCTCTCATCTCTTTCTCTATATTTAAAAGCTCCATCGTCTGTTGGTAGATAAATTCCTTCCTGAAATAGAACAAGGAAATAGCGATGAACAAGAATATCAGGGTGGAGATAAATGCAATCTCGATAAAATATCCTGATTCTGATCCGAGAATCGCTTTTTTCTCCTTTTCGACAATGACAATATTCCGCAATTGTTTGGAAGATTCTCCTTTAAAATCGGAAAAAACCTTTTTCTTGCACTCCTGGCAAATGCTGCGAAGGTAAAATTCGATCTGCTTATTATAACCCTTTTTAAACGAAAGACCAAAGTCCTTAGAGAGCTGGTTTAGATTTTAACTTCTTGATTCCTTTTAGATTTAGGATTGAGGTATTGCTTTAGCAAAAGCATTATATTTTCCTCACCCTCAGGGATTTTCAAGTCGGCATTCTTGCTGAGTCGGTGAAGGAGAATAATCGGATCAAGGACCTCTCCGCAAAATATACAATGCCACCCGAAAAAGATGTTATTCACATCATAAAATTTTTCAAAGATCATTCGCCCGCCACAGCGGAAGCATTTTAAAGCTTCGGTCTTTTTACCCGAGGTTTTCGTTAGTAACATCAGCTATCCTTTCATTATCAAATTTAACCCGTCTACCTCCCAGCAATCGCCGCTGGTCAGGGCCATTAATAAACTTAGATTTTTGGGGTAATTGAATTAAAGAAAAAGAATCAAGGAGTAAATGGGGTGAATCCAGTGTTTTTGAGTGAGGAATCCTGTATTTTGGTAAGAATTATGATTTTAAATCCCACGCTAATTCTTTGCCTACCCCTTTTTCCAGATTCAAAAAAAAGTTAGCAAAGAAAAAAGATTGCTAACCCCTTATTTCCTTTGGCGTCCCCAAGGGGATTCGAACCCCTGTTACCGGCGTGAAAGGCCGGTGTCCTTGGCCGGGCTAGACGATGGGGACGCAATAAAGTATGTTTATAAAATATAATAAAAAGTTGTGGATGTAAAGAAAAAAAGCTTGTATAATAACTTCCATGGAGAAAATAAAGAATTTCCTAATCCTCGGGGCCGCTTTTTTCTTGTTGACCATTATGCCCTGGTGGCTTATGACCGCTGGGGCGGCCTTATACAAATACGTTGATAAAAAGGGAACAGTCCATTTCACAGACCGGTACGAGTCCATTCCCAAAGAATACCGGGATCAGGTTAAAACCATCCGAGAAGAACCCAAACCCCAACCCCCGGCACCCCCGGCAGAGGAAAAGGAAAAAAAGAGAGAAGGAGAACCTGCGGCAGAAGAGCGGGTTATAAAAGTCCGGGAAGCCGACCGGAAAGAATTAGAGGTAGTCAGGGATAAGATGGAGGCCGAGGCCAAAAAACTCAAAGCCTTCGAAGAGAAAGAAAAGCAAATCGAAGAACTCCGGAAACAGATTGAAGATAAACAGAAGCAGGCGCGGAGCCTGCGGACCAACTGGATGGTCCACGACCGAAACACCATCATTAGGCTGAACGAGGACATAGAGGCGCTGAAGAAACAAATTAAGTCGATTCAGAACGAACTCGAGGGGGAAAAGTAGCTTTTGAAAAGGCTAACATACCGTGTCTTCCTTTTCCCTAAAAAATTGCCCGCTCCCCAAATTGACCTAACTATTTCTATCTTTCCCTTTTTCATATATAATTGGCCACAATTTTCCTAAACCCAAAGGAGAGGTGAATGATGGCCGTTCAAATTTTTCAGGAAGAACATGAAATCTTCCGCCGTTCGCTGCGCAGCTTTCTGGAAAAAGAGGTTAAACCCCATCTCGATGAGTGGCGCAAGAATCGCCAGGTTCCACGGGAAATATGGAGAAAAATGGGCGAGCAGGGATTCATCGGATACTGGCTGGCTGAGAAATACGGCGGGGCAGGGGCGGATTTTGTTTGTTCGGTGGTTCTCATAGAAGAGCTGCACCGCTCCGGGGCCTGGGGCTTGGGCGCTGCCGTGGGGGTGCACAACGATATCACCATGCCCTACATTGATATCCTGGGAACCGAAGAACAGAAGATGCGCTGGCTGCCCAAGTGTTGTTCCGGCGAGTTCATTTCAGCCATCGGCATGACCGAGCCTGGGGCCGGCTCAGACCTTCAGGCCATCCGCACCGTGGCGGTCCGTGATGGGGACGATTACGTCATCAATGGACAAAAGACCTTCATTACCAACGGATATTATTGTGATTTGATTGTTCTGGCCGTGAAGACTGACCCCAGGGCTCAGCCCCCATACAAAGGGGTTTCACTGATCGTGGTGGAGAACGGAACACCGGGCTTCGTCAAAAGCCGGAAACTGGAAAAAATGGGCCTGCATTCATCGGATACGGCTGAACTCTTCTTTGAGGACTGCCGGGTTCCGCTGACCAACCTGTTAGGAAGGGAAGGCGATGGCTTTGTGCCCATGATGCGCAACCTGCAGCAGGAGAGACTGGTTTCCTGCCTCGGGGCTGTTCTCAGCGCCGAGCGCATGCTGGAGATTACCATAGAATATTGCAAAACAAGAACAGTGTTTGGTAAACCAGTCTCGCGTCATCAGCACAATGCTTTCAAACTCGTGGAAATGGCCACGGAGATTGAGATGGCCAAAGATTTCAGCTACCATCTGGTTCTGGACCATATGGAAAATAAGGACATCACCAAGAAAGTTTCCATGGCCAAATGGTACAATGCCGAACTGGCCAACCGGGTGGCTTACCACTGTGTCCAGCTCCATGGAGGATATGGCTACATGGATGAGTATGAAATCTGCCGGGACGCCCTGGACGCGCGCATGGGCTCCATCGCCGCCGGCACTACCGAGGTCATGAAAACGATTATTGCGCGGATGATGGGGTTATAATAAAAACAGGTAATAGGTAATAGGTAATAGGTAATAGGTTATAGGTGATAGGCGGTAAAGACTGGCGCAAGGCAAAAGGAAGAAGATAGACGAGAGACGACAGACGAAACGACTAAGCAACTACAGGACTACAAGACTATACGACTATTCGACTATGGGACTATTTTGAATTGACAATTTTTTTTAAAAAAGGAAGATAGAACTGATTTCGTCATGGCTGGAAAGAGGGGTCATGTCTGCAGAGTTGGCCGAAGGGAAAAATAAATTCAATCTCCGGGGGGATACGTCATCGATCGAGGGAAAAGATCTCGACGAAGCGATTGCCCGGGCCAGAGATTTAATAAACACTTTAGTGAAGACCATTAAGGCTTTCCGCTTGTACCCACCTGAAAACCCTTCCTTGGTGGGCTTTCGCGAACAAGTCTGCCGGAAGTTCCAAGAGTTCCTGAACCAATACCATATTTTCATTCTGCATGTCGAAGAGGGAACTCTTTCTTTCCAGGGGGTCGCGCTTTATGAAAACCCGGACGTGAAAACCAGTTTGGCCTTTCATCTCTATAAGGACGGACTCCGGGAGCTTCGCTTCATGGAGGGGTTGGCGGACTGGGAGGTGGAGGGTCTGATTCATATCCTGAAGAGCACCGAGACCATCAATCAGATGGAAGACGACGTGGTTACCCTGCTTTGGGAGAAGGAATTCCTGCACATCAGCTATCTGGCCACCGAAGAATATTTAGATGACACATCGGTCATTATTCCTGCAAATGTGGAGCAGTTCAGGGAAAAAATAAATCCCAATCCTCCGGATCAGACTCTCCAGGGGGACTTCGGCGAGGAGATGGACGGAACAGGCGTCGATTATTATGAGTTATTGAGGAAGGCCGAAGACCCGCCGCCGGTGGCCGTCAATCGCAGCGTCTATTTTCTCTCTCCGGAAGAACTGGAAGATTTGCGCAAAGAGGTGGGACGGGAGACCGCCCCCACCTTTATCTTCAACGTCATCGATACCCTATTTGAAATCTTGGCCCTGGATAAATCCCCTCTTTCCTATCAGACCACCATCAATATTCTCCAGAAGCTTCTGGACGCCCTGATCATTTTGAGAGAATTTAAAAGGGCCTGTGATCTTTTGACGCGGCTGAATATCATCCTGAGTACCTATGAACTGGAGGCTTGGCAGAAAGAGGCCATCGAGAAAATGATCGAAAAGGCCGGGGAAGCAAG
>JASEHN010000256.1 GCA_030018715.1 Thermodesulfobacteriota bacterium
TAATGACGACTCGCCCTCGCCATCTCACACCCATTTTCTTAAAAAGTCAATTTCCCACTTTCTTCTTCCATTTCCGATGCTTAGCTTGGTCCGACCCCGCTCATTTGGTTGGTTAAACCTATCTCATCCATCTTGCGCCTCTAAGATATTTCCAAAATTGCAAAACCTTGCCTTGGGTTGACTGAATAATTCAGTCAGCACCCTTTTTTTTCTTGCCTCATGGGCTCCCCGCAGCTATTTCTTTCGGCCGAACCTGCTGGTCAGGATCAGCAGGCCACAGGTCAGAAGGCCAACCGCGCTGGAGGCCATGCTCGGGTCGATCTCAGGAATGCAACCGCCGCCACCGCCACCATGGCCACCTTTTGCCATTGCGACATCAGCAGCAGCAAAGAAAAAGAAGGCCACCATAAGAATCGTCATGATCTTGATTTACCTGCTCATTTCATCCTCCTTTCTATTAGTCTACAGTCCACAATAAATCGTTAAGGGAACCGTAAAGAGTGAACAGTAAAAAGACCATGGACAACAGATCGAAAACAGCTTTGCCTGCCCCCTTTCCTGCCCTATTCTGCCATTCTGTTGACTTTTTTCGCCAACCGCTATACACTGCTTTTGTGGACTTACTTCATAGAGGCGGAGGTTTTATGGGACACAAAATTGTTGAAGCTATTATCGAGGATGGGCATTTAAAGCACGTGGAAGGGAAATTGCCTCCCGGGAAAATTAAAGTACACCTTATTTATGACCTGGAAGAACCCTCGGATGGGACTGAAATAATGAAAATCCTAGGAGAAACTTCGGGTATTTACAAAGATATTGATGCCGAGAGGGAGGCAAGAAATTTGAGGCAGGAGTGGGAAAGGAATTTAGACAAATGACCCTTCTGGTGGATACCAATATCTTGATCTATCATACGAAGGGTTCGCAGATTGCCACATCCTTTCTCGCCCGTCTCCTGACCCAGCAAGCTCTCCACATTTCAATCCTGACAAAAATTGAATTTCTCGGTTGGGGTAAACACACCCCTGAAGGCTTTGAAAAATGCCAGCGGTTGATCAGAACTGCACATCTATATCCTGTAGAGGAAAACATTTCCAACAAAGCTATCGAATTAAAAAGAAGATCACCGATTAAACTCGCCGATTCGGTCATTGCCGCCACAGCTCTTTTAAATAATCTAAAATTGGCAACAAGAAATAAAGATGATTTTAAGGGAATCGACGGTCTTGAAATCATTAATCCTTTCGAATAACGATTAGGAAAAAAGATTAGTACTTTGCCTCGGATTTTTCCTATGGGCTAAATTGCTATGAGCTTTTTCTGTGGACTGTGGACTTATTTCCTATCAGCTCTGAGCTTTTATTTTTACGCTTAAAAATAGCAGTTTAAGCCCTGAAAATACCTATTATTGGGGTCTATCTATTTGACTTTAAACGACTTCGCTTGGTCCGACCCGGAATTATGCCCTCGCCATCTCACACCCATTTCCTTAAAAAGTCAATTTCCCACTTTCTTCTTCCATTTCCGATGCTTAGCTTGGTCCGACCCCGCCCCAGGTTACTTGTAGCCTGCGGCCCGTGACTTTTAACTATTATTGTGATATATTCATTTGAATTTAAAACGGCTGGTGCGACCCGAAATTTAAAAGAGGGAAAAAATATGGGAATTAGCGAGTTGCTAAAAGAGAAACGCGAGGCGATCCTGCGGATCGCCGCCAAACATGGTGCCCGCAACGTACGCGTCTTCGGATCAGCAGCACGGGGGGAAGCAGACGAAGAAAGTGACCTTGACCTACTCGTTGAAATGGAACCTGGCCGGAGCTTGCTGGACCATGCGGCCCTTTGGCTTGAATTACAGGAAGTCCTTGGGCGTAGAGTGGATGTGGTTAGTGACCGGGGAATTAAAGCTCGCATCCGGGAAAGGGTGCTCCGGGAGGCAGTATTGCTATGAGAGACCCAAAGGAACGGCTTCTGGATATGCTGGACGCGATCGAACGTATCGAAAAGTATGTCTCCAAAGGCCGGCCCGCATTTGAACAGGACGAATTAATCCAGACATGGATGGTCCACCACCTTCAGATTGTGGGGGAGGCGGCGGCAAAGGTTGGACGTGAGTTCCATGAACAGCATCCATCAATCCTCTGGCCTCAGGTCATCGCCATGCGAAATGTATTGGTCCATGATTACTTTGGCGTCGATCTGGAAGAAATCTGGCGCGTGGTTGAGCGCGATCTGCCTGAACTGAAGAACAAGTTGAAGAAGCTTGTCGGCGAGTTAGAGAAGAACAAATAATGCCTCACGCTCTCTACAATTTTACGCTTGAAAACAGCAATTTAAGCCCCGAAAATATTGGGGCTGACTGAAAAATTCAGTCAGCACTCCCCTTCTTACCTCATTGGCTTCCAGCAGCACGCGCTCCCCACCACCTCCAACGACGGCGACGCATAGTTCGGGGCCCAATTATGAATGAAGCCTAAACCACGAAAACAAAGACGATTCAAGTGATCCAAAGGCATGGGTATAAGTTCACTCGGAAACAACGTCCCGTAAAATGAGCCACTGCAAAGCAAGAAGAATATGCTCGGCTTATCATCGAAGAAAATGTTTTGGGAAAGAAAACCCTCGCGACCCGGCGCGAATCGGTGCGACGACTTCGGGAATTGTCCGGTCCTCATAGTTACATTTTAGTTACATATCAGGAGGAAATTCATTCAACTCTTGTTTTCTCTTTCGTGTTTCTCCCCCCCTGAAGACGGAGGGCGATCATATTTTCCTTAGCCCGCTACCGGATAACCCAGGGGAGTATTTTTGTGGGATTTTTAAGGAAGGGTCTTCCCAAAGTTGCTCCTCGGCACGGTTACGATTCCAGTGCCGGACCACGACGAGATCCGTATTGGCACTCTCCCATCTATCATCCGCCAATCAAGCATACCGCGAAATGAGTTTGAGTCATGAAGGTAATGGGGTTGTCCCCCCTGCAGCTGACAACCTGTCACGCCAGATTTCACGTCTAAAAAATCTCTCTCCACGAAAGGAGCATCCCAGGGCGCCAAGAAGGAAAGCCCCCGTATGCGAGATTATTTTCGGGAAGTTGAGAGTACCCGTATGGGATTAGGAAAAGGGGAAGACAGCCATTGAAGGCATTTTCATGATCGGAGAGTCGGGGGAGGGGAAGGCCAAAGCAAGGGGAAGGAGAAAGCAGGGGAGGAGAGCGAAAGGAAGAGCAATAGCTACATTCTATGTCTTGTTGCCTGTTGCTTGCGGCTTATGAGCTATGAGCTAAGTTGCTATGACTTACGTTTGCTCCTCAGTATCAACACCCCGCAGCTCAATAGGGCAATCGCGCTGGAGGCCATGCCAGGGTCGATCTCCGGAATAGCACCACCATGTTTACCACCTTTTCCCCAACCGCCGCCTTTGCCATGATCGCCGCCGCCACCATGCCCACCACGGCCACGGCCACCCATTGCCATTGCGACATCATCAGCAGCAGCAAAGATAAAGAAGGCTGCCATCATAATCGCCATAATCGTTATAAACTTGCTCATCTTGTCCCCCTTCCCTTCCCTCGTTTTCCACGGTAGGAGTTGAGTTGTTGGGTTAATTAGAACCTGACGGCAAATAATGCTTCACGCGGATCGGCACATCCTTCATTACTCTTGTCCATACATAATTATTATATCCACAATCCTCAGTCAATTGGACTTAAGTACAATACCGTGTACCATTCCCTTATTCCCACAGCTTCCACTCCCCAAACCCCAACACTACAGCCGCAATCAGCGCATTCGTCGCTGCGTGCGCGATTATTGCATCCCCAACCCTACCGCGCCGATACATCGCCCAGGCATAGAACATCCCCGCCACTGTCCCGGCCAGCCAGCGGCCGTGCAGGGCGCCGAATAGCACCGAGGAAACCAGGAACGAAAGCCAGGTGAACCGGGGGGAGGAGAGGCGATCGAAATCTGCCGAAATCAGCCGGCGAAGGAGGTACCCCCGGAAAGCCAATTCCTCGGCGATGGGCACCGTTACGACCGACCCAAGCGCCCGGAATGATATCCAGGCTGCCGCCCATCCGCCAGTCATCTCCCCAAGCGGTTTGGGAATAGAAGAGCCGCTTCCGCTATTGCCCATAGCCCATTCCAGCCCCATCCAAACGGCGAAAACCGCCACACCGATCCCGATGGCATCCCACGACCAGGCGCCGGCAAGACGGACCCGGGTCATCGACCCCCGCCAGAAAAACCAGATGGCTGCCCCTGTTCCAAGCACGCGAGCGGGATAGAGCCAGTCAAACCCGCTGGAAAACATACCGGTTACCATAGTAAATGCCAATAAAGCCATCAAAGGCGCCAGGTAGGCGGCCGTCGGGTTACCTTCCCGAGCCTTTGTTTTCAGGTCTGTTGGGTTCGCTGCAAAAAAAGACATTTTCTGCGTAACCGCGACCATACTTAGCGCCACTGCAATGAAGGCAATCCAGCCGGTTTGAGAATGGAAGCCCCCCAGGGCAATCTGAGGGGACACGTGGGTGCCCACCAATATCAATGAGGCAACTCTTAATGCGTTTAACAGGTAGATGATGAGGATTCCCAAGGGAAGAAGAATGAAAGCTTGAGGAAACCGCAAGTTGCGCCGGAAAAGCCAGAAATAGAGCGCCAAAAACACCGCTATGAGGCCGATTCCTTCGTATCCCGCGCATGCCGGGTAAATGCCCACGCTGAACTGGGTGGTGCCGACCCAATGAACGGCCGGCTGGCTTAAGACATCTTGCTGAAAGGCTTGAAGAAGCCAATGGACTGCCAGTAATGTGGGTCCCTGGAGCGGCTCCCAAGACCTGTTCGACAGGAATCCCAATATCCAGGATGCTGCTGTTATTATGATACCGGCTGACAGGAAGGAGGAAGATTCCCGCGCAAAACGAATCCATTCGCGTGCCGGCATGGCCGCCAACATCCAGAAAGCACCGGCTCCGATGCCTGTCGCGGCCCAGGCAAGCAGCCAGGAGACATTCAATTCCGATGCGGCCCCAGGGCCCTCCATCAGGACAATCGTAACCCAAAAGAAGGCGGCGAATGCCCCTGCATGGGCCAGAATCATCGGCCAGGGATTATGAGGAATATTTTGAAAAGTTGGAAATGAGAGCAGTCCT